>CATPCK010000275.1 GCA_955652655.1 uncultured Ktedonobacteraceae bacterium
CCATAATGAGACTTCGTGGGCGTCAGGTATTGGGGCCATATTGTTGCATCAACAGAAGAGAAAACGCACGCTGGTAAAATGTGACCGATGCTGCTACACTGCGCTTAAAAGAAATGCTGTTGGAGGAAAATACTATGCTAGCTCATGTGGTAATGGGTCTGATGTTCTTTCCGCGTGGTGGCTCTGCTCATGTGACTCGTTCACTGGCCCGTGAACTTGTCAAACTCGGCTGTAAAGTGACCATTGTCTGTGGCTCGCTGCGGATCGCTGGTCGTCCAGGTGATGCCCGCGAATTCTTCGCGGGCCTGGATGTCCGCCCGGTCGACTACACCGCCGCACTGGATGCCGAGGACCCGCTGGCGGCTGATCCACCCATGCATCCATCCTACGAGGACCGCCCTGATGCACCTGACAGAGTCTTCGCCAGCGTCGACGACGAAATCTACGAGCATCTCGTCGCAACCTGGATGCGAGCATTAAGCGAGGCGGGTGCGGCTCAAGCCGATATTCTCCACCTCAATCACCTCACTCCGCTCAATGAAGCGGCGGCACGTATAGCCCCGCATGTTCCCGTGGTTGGACACATTCATGGGACAGAATTGCTGATGCTCGAGGCCATTGCGCAAGGAGCGCCCATGGGCTGGGCACATGCCGAGGTGTGGGCAGAGAGGATGCGCCACTGGGCGAGCGCATGCCAGCGACTCGTGGTATTGTCGAAGACGCAGGTTGAGCGCTTGACCAATCTGATGCCAATCAACCCTGAGCGCTGCGTCGTCATTCCCAATGGCTTCGATCCCAGCACCTTTGATCGCCATGAGGTTGACCGCATAGCCCTCTGGCGACAACTGCTTGTAGAGCACCCACTTGGCTGGCGCCCAAATGGCGAGCCTGGCACAGTGGCCTCTATGCCCGGCGAACTGTCGCCTTTCGCCGAAGGGCCAGTGCTTCTTTACGTCGGGCGTTTTACCTCCGTTAAACGCATCAGGCTCCTGATCACGGCTTACGCGCTCGCCCGGAAGTCGTTCAGCAAGCCTGCTCCCCTCGTACTGGTCGGCGGTTTTCCTGGCGAGTGGGAGGACGAGCACCCGTTTGAGACGATGGAGCGGACGGGCGCGCGCGATGTCTTTTTAGCTGGCTGGCATGGTCATGACGAGCTGCCAGACATCTTCGCAGCCTCCGACGTGGTCATTTTGCCTTCAGTGCGTGAGCAGTTTGGACAGGTACTTGTTGAGGGCATGGCTTGTGGTTTGCCTGCCATTGCCGTCAATGCTTATGGGCCTGGTGAGATCATTGACGACGGTCAGACGGGGTGGCTCGTACCACCTGACGACGAACGGGCACTAGCCGGGGCACTCTTAGAGGCTGTGAACGACGATGGACTGCGACTACAACGAGGCGTTGCTGCCTATACCGCAGTACGTGCCCGCTACTCCTGGCCTGCCCTGGGAGAGAAGCTCGCTCGCACCTATGAAGCAGTTCTCGGCAGGCCATTTTTCCTGATGCACAATGGAACTCTTAACAAGTGTTAGCTCATCAAGTATTAAAGAGTCTTTGTTTCCCTGAGTAGGCGCTCTACCAGGGCTACCAGCGCATGGTCGGCACCGGGCACACCTCGAAAACCTGGAAATGAATTAATATCCACGATGATAGGTCCTCGCTCAGTTATAAGGAGATCAACGCCGTAGAGACGCAGATTGAAAGCGCGGCCGAGCTCTAGCATAATGTTTATCCACCGGCCTGGTATGTCCTTGCTCGCAATTGGAAAATCTTCTTTCGATGCATGGGCTTCTAATGGTGTGCGACGGCGCGCAGCAAATATGTGCTCATCGATGACCCATAACTTGATATCCCAGCCGTCACCAGCGACAAACTCCTGTAGGACGACTGGCTCCCGGCTCCATTGTGCTGCAAGTGCCTGTAGGTGCTCAACGTTATGTACTTTACACACAAGGTCTCCGCGATGACTATAGCGACTTTTAATGATGAGTGGAAATGGTACACTTGCAAGCAGATGTGAGCCGGCTAACAAATTCTCCGGTGTGGCAAAGCTCCAGGTCTGCGGACAGGGAAGGTTGGCCTCGAGCATACGCTGTGCCATAAGTACGCGGTCCTGGCAGGCCAACGATGAAGCCCAACTGTTTACCACCAATGCCTCTTGTTGCTCAAGGAAGTGGGCGACATCCAGTGCCTGCGGCGCGTGTGATTTCAGCAAGTAGAGGTCTGCCAGGGAATGTATCTTTTCCTGTGCGATGGCTTCAGTTCCTGTAAGCGTGCGTACATCGAGCAGCCGCACAGTGTGTGTAGTGCTAAGTTGTTGCAGTGCCACAGCAATGACAGGGTGATGAGGTATTTCTGGATTATCCATGATTAAGCAAATATCCATTTGATGTTCTGACTCCTTATCTACTTGCTAGAGGTAGTGTAACATTTTCCGTCCACTCATTGACTCTCTCCAGTTTTTAGGGTATCCTCAGTATACTACTCACCGGGATAAAGTCTAAGGATAGAGGGTCATGGCTCAACAATCTACAGTCGCATCGCCTCCCCAGAGATTTGGGGTGGGTCGTATCGCCTGGTGGTTCCTGGTGCTGATAAGCGCTGCATTACTTGTCTTCTTGATTGTATCAGAGGTGATTCGATTCTCCACACCTATTTCGCTGCATCGGCTGCAAATCGTGCAGGATATCCCCTTGCCGGACGCGCTGCCAGATTCTCATCGGACAAGTCAAAATCCTTTCGCGTCTGGGGAGGCACAGCGTTTCGATCACTTCGATTTCCAATCGCTCGACTCGGCTACCCACCTGCTCTTCATTGCCCATACCGGGCCTAACCCGGATAAACAGGCCGTTATCTCACATAACCCCCATTTCGATGCGGGAACCGACGGAAACGTCGTTGTCTTCAATACTCAGCTCAACAAGGTTGTTGGGCTCATCAACGTTCCCCAAGGTGCTGGCATTTTGGTCGCCCCGGATATTGGCAAGGTCTTTATCGGTGACTCTAATGACGGTATCATCTATATTGCTAACGAGCATAACCCATTCAACATCCTTGCTAAGGTGCAGCTTGATCCATTGGATAGCCCCGATGCTATAGAATATGATTCGGTTGATCACAAGATCTTTGTCGGTGACCCGGGAGTGTCGGGTAATCCCGATAACGCGAACATTGCGCTGAAAAACCAGAACGTGGCGGTGATTGACGCCATAACCAACAAACTCATCTCAAAGATCCCCTTCGGCCTTCACCACCCATTCGGTGATGACGTCGGACATATACAATTCGATCCAATGACTCATCGCATCTTTGTCCTCACGTTGCCACTGATTGACCAAAACAGCAATGCTGCGCAGACGCCGCCCTCGTTTCTCGCCGCCATTGACCCCGTCGCTCTTCAAGTCGTTTCACGCATTCGGCTGCCAGATGAATGCCTCGCTCCTCATGGCTTGGTAATAGATATACAGCAGCGCGAAGCTTTCGTTGCCTGCGTCGTTTCCCAGAACCTGGTGCGCGTGGACCTGCGGACTATGCGGCCCTTCTCTGGTGATCCCCTCCCAGTGGCATTCAACCCCGATATCGTTCGCTTAGATCACCCTTTGCACCTGCTCTTTGTCGGATGTGCAGGGGGCATTTCGATATTCGATGAAAGTGGGCGGGGATTGAAGAAACTGGGGAGCGACTACTTCTTGGGTGGTGGTAGTCACCACACTATTGCCATCGACGAGACGACGCAGGTAATTTACTTGCCGCAACCGTCTGTAGGTGGTAGACCTATCCTACGAGTCATAAAGTACGTGGCAAATGGGGTATAACATCATGGAGGCCGCCCTACTTCTATAGGGTGACCTCTTCCTTCCTGTGTCCCGTCCCTCAAGTACGTCACATAGCCTCATAGTAGAGAATCGTCCTTGGAGCAAGGAATATCTGGTCGCCATTGAAAAGCACATGCCGATCAACGCGATTGCCCAGATAGGTGATCCCGTTCAAGCTCTCAGCATCCTCGATCACCCATGCACCATTCTCCCAACGTATCTTAGCATGCAGGCGTGAGACACGCTGCGATGGCACCTGGACATCATTGCCACTGAGACGGCCAATCGTCAGTACAGGCTTATCGAGCTGGCAGATGCCAATAACCTTCCCATCGACCTCGATTCGCACACGAGCACGCTGCCACCCTTGCCTGGCCCCATCGCCATGGTCTCCTGAGAAACCACTGCGAACTGGTGCGACTGGGACCACTGCCGGGCGGGATGATAGTGACGGTGCCACAGGCACCATCTGTTGGGCGATGGGAGCAGGTCGAACCGGCCACAGGTCGTCGTTTGCCTCCCGTAGTATGAAGGCTGAACGAATGACAGACTGGTTCCCTGAAGCACGCTCTGCGCTGTAACGGCTCTGCTCGTCGAGCAGGCGGCTGAAGACCCCTCCCTGGCGCTTCAGTTCTTTGTAGGTGCCTTTCTCAACCACACGCCCATCGCCCAGGACAATGATCTCATCCACATTGCCAAGCGTGCTGAGTCGATGAGAGATCACAATCACGGTGCGCCCGGCGATCAAGGTATCTAGCGCACGCATCACCTCAGCTTCAGCCTCGACGTCCAGAGAGGCGGTCGGTTCGTCCAGAATCAGGATAGGCGCATCACGCAGAATGGCGCGAGCGATGGCCAGGCGTTGCCGCTGTCCGCCGGAGAAGTTCTTTCCTTGTTCGCGTACCAGAGTAATATACCCATCCGGCAAGCTCATGATCGTCTCATGCATCTGCGCTTTCTTGGCCGCGTCGATAATATCCGCCTCGCTGGCCCCTGGACGCCCAACCTCGATATTTTCCCGGATGGTGCCCTCGAAGAGCACCGAATCCTGTAACACCATACTGATATTCTGGCGTAACACATTGAGCGGGTAGAAGCGATTATCAATGCCGTCGACTCTCACAGAGCCTTGCTGGACCTCATAGAAGCGGGGGATCAACTTAACCAGGGTGGTTTTGCCACCACCTGATAGACCTATCAGGGCCACTTTTTCCCCTGCAGGAATTTGCAGGTTGATGCCCTTGAGCACAGGCCTTTCCGGTGAATAGCCGAAGTAGACGTTCTCAAAGGTAATGTCACCGCGCAACTTGGTTGGCCCGTGATAGGGTACGTTACTCTCAATCACTTCTGGAGCCTGATCCAGCACTTCCTGAATGCGCTCAGCACCTGCCGCGGCGGCATTCCCAACCGTCGTCAACTTGGAGAGGTCGCGGAAGGGTTGGTAGACCAATTTGAAGTAGAAGAGGAAGGAGATGATTAAACCGGCATCAATCGTCCCAGGCGTCAACTGAAAGGGCCCGGCGCTGAAGGGGTTGCCTGCTGCGACATATCCTCCCACACCGACGATCGTCGCGGTACCGAGGGCAACGAGGATGGCGACCAGTGGGGTGAATTGGGCCTGCAAACTTCCCGTGCGCAATCCTGCCGCCCGATTCTCGCTCACACGACCTCCAAAACGCAACGCCTCACGCTCCTCGCGCGTGAAGACTTTGATCACCGTGAGGGCGTGGATGTCCTCGGTGGCGACATCGGCTACTTGTCCGGCTGACTTGGCTTGCTTTCTGGCCGCGACCTTGATGGTGCGCGTATAATGCAGGACGATCACGGCGAGAGCAGGGGCCATGGCGAGGGAGAGAATGGTGTATGGTACGCTGTAGAACAACATAATGGCACTGACCCCAATGAGGGTCAAGATGCCGACCAGCAAGTCGACCAGGCCATCGGTAACAAATTTCTCAATGTCGGCAATGTTGCCGGTGATGCGCTGGACGAGGTCGCCCTTCTTCTGCTTGCCATGCCAGTCTAACGAGATGCGTTGCAAGTGCTCAAAGAGTTGCTTGCGTAATCTCGCGCTCAGGTTCTGTGCGATATAGGCGGCGAGATAGAGGTTAAGGTAGACCAGCAGGGCGCTCAAGGTAGAAAAAATGATGAGCACGATCACGGAAAAGACGATCACGCCGATGACGCTATGATGAGTAGTGTCGGGGATAACTAAGGTCCTTGGATCTGCTGGATTTGCCGGGCACGGTGACGTTGGCGGTGGCACGGGCTGCTTACCTCCCGGCGGTGGATTGAGTGATGGGTCAAGTACCGGAGTGTCGAAGACGTCGAGCAGCCCGTGCTGGTCATTCAGGCCAAGAAAAGGAAGGTAACAAGCCGGGTCGTTCCCGGGATTCTGGGCCTTACTCGGAATCCATTTGAGCGGCTGAATTGCAATGATTTCGGAGGTGACCTGCAGGACTGCCACCAATATTGCAAGCACGACCAGAAGACGATACCCTTTCAGGTTACGGTTGAGAAACTTGACTAATTGCATTGTTCCTTCCTCGCCTCGCAAGCACGTAATCCAGGAAATTGACAAACATTATGCCCTCCCTGGCTCATCGAATAGGCAAGCCGCGATTTCTCCGAGCATTCCAGACAATTCTTGTGGTCGTGGACTGTTAAGACGATTGACACGACGCGTAGCAATTTTAAAGAGAAGTGCGGCTTCATAGAGTCTTGAGCGTTCCAGGATGCCATCGACAATAGCCCGCGTGCTCCCAAGTTCAAGCATTGCTTGCCGATAGGTACTGCTGAATACTTTTGCCGACGCCTCGAGCCATTGACGCATACCAGGACGGGAATACCAAAGCCCACTCGGACGCAGGTACGCAAGGAAGTAACCGACATCGAGTGCTGAGTCTGCCAGGCAAAACCCATCAAAGTCTACCACAAAGACGCGATGACTGTGGAAGAGTAGCTGACTGGCCTTAAAGCCACCATGGGCAGATCGATAGACATCAGGTTGTTGTGTCTCTAAACGTGCCGCAAGTTGCTGGGCGAGTCTTCGCACATCTTCTGCCTGGGTTGGATTGGAGGCCGCGATCAGCAGGGCACGTTCACGGGCACGCTTTGCCTCTTTTGCTCCTGTGCGTGGAGTACTTTCATGAGGCTGTACTGTACTCGTGTGCAAGCGGGCTAATGCAATCGCTGTGAGTCCTAGTTCTTCGGTTGGAACAATCACGTTCGTAATCTCACCACCACGCCCATATTCCATTTGAGGTCGCAGGATGCGTCCACCAATGCGTAATAGCTCCTCAGGATTGGCGGGTTGCACTGCCTCGTTAAACGTCAATCCAAGTATCTTGTTCATACCAAGCGGTTGTGGTAGGAGTGGCAGATCCAGGATGTGTCCTACAACCTTGCATCCCTGCATAGCTATCTGCTCTTGATAGAGTTTCTGCTGCAAGGACTGAACTTCAAGTGCCTGTCGTGGGTCAGCATAGACCTTCCCAAAGATGGTTACATTTTTATGGCTGGATGTTTTCTCACTGAGGTGCTCCAGGGTAAGGGAATAGCGAATAACACAGCGATTCGCGGGTTTATAGCGCACAGGTACGGCAGTTGCAGACACGAGCTGCCAGCCCTGGTCGCTCAATTGCAGCCGCGCTGCTGCTTGCAAATCCTGGAGAAGTATGCTCTGTCGTGTGGTGTCACAACTTGCCACAAGCGCAGGGAGGTTATCATCGGCGGGAAAGGCCTGTACTGAGAGGCCCAAATCTTCGGCTCGCACTACTCCCGAAGGTTGTATCGCAAATGAAGCCTGCTGGGCCTGTGTTTCGCTAAAGCGAATATGTGCGCCTTCAAGAGCTTGTTCGTCGAGTGTCAGGCTAACCGAGCGGTTCAGGTCATGGGAATATGTTCTTCGACCGAGCTTTACTTCATCCACACTGTAGATTACTGCAAGCCCTCGTCCCGGTTTGCGCCGCAGGTAGCGCACAAAAAGCTCTGCTGGTCCCTGCAATCCAGGCAACAATGGGCGCTTGGCCCTTTCAAAGAGACCTGTGACAATGGCCGGAAGTTTTAGGATAGAGAGACTAGCATTTGAATGATCTTGACTCATGCACTCGTGCTCCCGTCTTCCTTCTCTACTTATCAGGACTTCATACTATCTACAAGGAACAAATTTTTCGTGCCTGTTGACGAGTGCCGCCGTTTACGCTTCATACGTGCTATACGTTTTCTCTCAGCATATTTTGCGGCATGGAGGACATACTCCGCGATGCGCACCACGGCGCGCGGGACGCGTCCGAAACTGGGGAAGTCGTTGATGTCTAAAATGGCAAGGCCCTGGGGTGTTTCAACGACATCGATCCCATAAATATCAAGGCCATACAGTTTACCAACCTGAAGCGTAAGTTTACGTAGCTCCGGTGTGAGTGGGATAAACTTTTCATCCACATCACCGTGTAGCGGTGACTTCTTCGCAATAGCTGCATAGACCTCTTTACCCGTCACATACACTTTGATATCAAATCCTGTATTTTCGGCGTATCTTTGTGCCAGAAAGAAGCTATCGTCCGCCTCAGCTATCTCCAGGGCTGCCAAATCGGCAGGGCTATTCAGGCGGTAAATACCCTTGCAGGAACTTCCGTTGCTCGGTTTGATGACAAGAGGATAGTCCTCTGCGGGAATCTGTTTGAGGAGGCGAGGGTGAGCGACAAAGTAGGTAGGTGGTATAGGTAAGCCGTGCGCGCGTCCAAAGGCTGCCGCGACAGCCTTATCTCGCACAAGGCGAATCGCCCGCGAGTTATTGATAGTTGGGATACCTACTGCTTCTGCCGCTGCCAGAATACTCATGCCAGGGCCATCTGCCAATGA
>CATPCK010000276.1 GCA_955652655.1 uncultured Ktedonobacteraceae bacterium
ATTGATCTCATCTTCGAACAGGAGTGTGACAGTTTGGTGATTACCAGTTCCTAGCTTAATCAAAACCAGCACCCCCATATGATACACTATCCAAAACACCTATTCGCCCTACTACCAATCATCAACCATCGAACCGAACAAAAAGAACGAGGAACAGTTAGTGGCTTCGACACGTACCCCTTTTGAAAAATTGACCGCCATCCATCCTAACCGCCGTATTACTTTAGAGACCGGCTCAACTCCTGTCTCTATGCGCCTGATGGACCTCTTTGTGCCGCTGGGCTTTGGCCAACGCGCCCTTGTGGTAGCTCCGCCTCAGGCTGGTAAAACCACTATTCTGCGGCAGATTGCTGCCGCCATCCAGAAGAACCATCCTGAGGCCAGCTTATTTCTGTGCCTGGTGGATGAACGGCCCGAAGAGGTCACGGAATGGCGGATGGAGGTACAGGGGCCAAATGTGAAGCTCTATGCCTCTAGCTTTGATCAGGAGTCAGCGCGCCATGGGCGCATCGTTGAGCAAGCATTGGTCGATGCAAAACGGCAGGCTGAACGGGGGAAAGATGTGGTGATTCTCCTCGACTCGCTGACGCGCCTGGCTCGCGCCCACAACATGAATAGTGATATGTGGGATAGGCCGCGTGGTCAACGTGGCAACTATGGAGGAGGGCGTACCCTCTCTGGCGGCATTGATGCCCGTGCGCTTGAGGTAGGCCGGCGCGTTTTTGGTGCCGCCCGTGCTCTCGAAGAGGGCGGCAGCTTGACCATTATTGCCAGCTGTCTTGTTGAGACCGGCAGTCGCCTGGACGAGGTTGTTTACGAGGAGTTCAAGGGTACAGGCAATCTGGAGATACGCCTCTCGCGGGAGTTGGCCGACCGCCGTATCTTTCCCGCTGTCGATGTCGCTGCATCGAGCACGCGCCAGGAAGAACGCTTACTAACACCCCCTGAATTGCGCACCATGGCAATCCTGCGCCGCAAAATGGCCGATCTACCACGCCGCGAAATCACCGAGCAAGTCATCCACCTATTCGAAAAGACCTCCTCGAACGCTCAGTTAATCGAAGCTGTCACGAAACAGGGCTAACACGAAACAAAGGATCGCTCCTACCCCGCCACGGAATCCCTAATCAATCACATCCGTGTATAGTAGGGACGACCCTTGCGGTCGTCCTGAACGCGCGTTCGCCCAGGAACTTACGTTTCTATGCCGTCTTCTCCTGGAAGCGGAACAACCTTAATGCGATTACGAAATAGATCAGTCCGTATGCCAGCAGTCCCAGGATATCAGGAGCCACCTGCACAAAATCCTTGCCAAGGATCATCACCCCGTTTAGCCCCTCCATAGCCCATGCGGTGACGCCAATCTTGGCAATCTGCTGCATCCAGGCTGGCTCCAGGAACAGGGGCCACCACGCCCCGCCGACTGCAGACGTGAGTAATACTACCAGTGTCACGATAGGATTAAGCTGGCGACGTGTCTTGACAACCGAAACGAGCAGAATGCCTAACCCGGTTGTAGCGAAGCTGGTACCTATGAGCAGCGCAATCACCGCGGGCAACGAGCCGAAGTGCAGGTGGAATGCGAAGTAACCGATGCCAAAGAGCACAGCAAGCTGCGCCAGAGTGAGGATGAACTGTGCCAGGAGCTTACCACCCAGCAGAGCGTATTTC
This sequence comes from uncultured Ktedonobacteraceae bacterium, assembly GCA_955652655.1. Lineage (GTDB taxonomy): Bacteria > Chloroflexota > Ktedonobacteria > Ktedonobacterales > Ktedonobacteraceae > UBA11361. The sequence goes on from CATPCK010000276.1 coordinate 1,672, forward strand.
TGTACGGGAGCAATCAGTAAGCGCCGGAATGTGCCATCTTCCTTCTCCTGCAAGATCGTCGCTGCCGCGGCATTGACACCGAAAAGCGCGAAGAATATCGCATATCCTGGAACCAGTTGGTCAAAGGAGTTGATCGTAACAGCCTTACCAGCGGTCAGCGCCTGAACTGCTGATGATCCCCCTGTCGCGCTGGCCTTGCCCACAGCTGTTGTGATGCCTTGGGCATCAATGCTACTCTGTGCGCAGTGGTTTCCTGGCCGGTTACAGATACTATAGACCTGCCCCACAGCCGAAGTGCCGGCAAATTGTGAACTTAGTACGCCTGATACAATATTTTGTACAATAGTGGCACGAGGGTCGTTACTGCTTGGCAAAGAGTAGAACTGCACAAGATTTTTAGGAGTTGTGCCAGTATTGGCAGCGTTTATGAATTTATCAGATGTCGCCGCCGGAATGACGACACCTGCATCCACATTGCTGTTATTGGCAACCTGGTCGGTCACCTGGTTGGGGTCGTTGTACTGATTAACCGTAATCTTCAGTTTATCAGTGTTGATATGTAGTGCATTCACAATCGCCTTACCAACAAAACCGCTGTCCTGGTTACTCACGGCTACTGTAATGGTAATTTGGCTGGAGCCACTACCAAAAAGATTGCCAAAGGCAAGACCAATCACAACAATCAACACAAGTGGAACAATGAGCAGCAAAAAGAGCGAGTTTCTGTCCCTGATAATCTGTAAAAGGTCCTTTTTTGCTATATACCAGAAGTTTTTCATGATGGTTCTTCTTCCTTCATTGATGAAAAGCTAGAGACGATGGTGGTGTGGCTTTCAATCTCGTAGCGTTTTGCCTGTCAATTGGATGAATAGCTCTTGCAGTCCATGAGGTCGCTGCACTTCACGGTTCTGGTCGCGCATCGCCAGCAGTTGCTCTAGAGTGCCCAGAGCTATGATGCATCCCTCGTCCATAATGGCGATATGGTTACAGAGCCGTTCAGCTTCCTCCATGTAATGGGTTGTATAGAGGATGGTAATTCCCTGATCGCGTAACTTCTCGATAGTATCAAAAATGTTCTCGCGTGATTGCGGGTCCACACCAACGGTTGGTTCATCCATCATCAGGAAAGCGGGCCGGTGAATCATAGCAATGGCCATATTAATGCGCCGCTGCATACCTCCGGAAAAGTTTTCAACAGGTTCTTTACGGCGTTCGTAAAGCCCAACAAAGTGCAGTATCTCTTCTGCACGCTCCTTGCGTTCTTTCGCGGATACCCCGTAGATCTCACCGAAGAACTCGAGGTTCTCCATTGAATTCAAGTCTTTATATAGCGCGATTTCTTGTGGCACGACGCCAATGTTGCGTTTCACTTTCATTGGCTCTTTGGTAACCGAGAACCCATTGATAATGGTGTCACCAGAGGTAGGTTGAAGGTAGCCGCACATCATATTAATGGTGGTGCTTTTCCCCGCCCCGTTAGGGCCTAGCAGTCCGAAGATCTCGCCTTTGCCGATCGTGAAAGAGACCCCTTTAACGGCCTCGTGCTTGCCAAAAGTTTTAACGAGGTACTGAACATTAACTTCAACTGTACGCCCGTCCCTTGATAAGTGGATTGGCCCGGTCTTGCTTGTGTCGCGTATTGAATCTTGCACTATGATTGCTCCTTATTCAGGTAGATAAAAGAAAATGATGTACTTCGTCGTCAAGAGAAGTATACAATGTGCCGCATGTGTTGAGATAGTAACGAAAGATAGATGTTGTGAAGGTGGCTTAAGTCATGAATATGTACATTCAAGCATAGACCCTTGACCGGTTTTTATACATACCACCTGAAATACGTATGATATACTAAAGCCAAAAGAATCATGATAAATAGAGATGGGAGAGCAAACAATGCGCTGTCCTTATTGTGGCCGGAATTCAGAGCGAGTGAGCTACTGTACAAATTGTGGACGCGATTTAAGAACTCCACCATCCCAACAACCTGCTGCGGTTCAACCGCCACAGAGATACCCAACGCCGGTACAACATCAACAGCAGCCAAACCAGTTGCCGCCGCTGGGCTATCCAACATCGACCCCACATCAACAGCCACCATACCAGCAACCGCGCCAGGTACCACCACCGCAGCCGCAGTCACGTCGTGTCAGGCAACAGGAAGCGCCTGTTCCTGTCCCACCGCCTGAGCCTGAGCCTCCTGCCCCTGAAGCTCCGGCTCCGTTTCCACCCCATACAGTGGAGCAACTACAGGCGCTTGAACAGGGCGCGCTGACCTTCAATGTCCTGGACACGACGACGGATGGCAAGCGAAAAAAAACTGTACGTATCGCCTATCCAAAGAGCGTTGCCTGGCAGCAAGTCGCTACGCTGCTCAAAGCCTTCAAAGAGCAGCAAGAAACGCAATTTGAGACGATCATCATCCAGGGATATTTGCCGCAAGACCCGGGTGACTTTACTTTTACCAATGGCCAGCTAATCTTCGATCGCAATGTGCGCCTGGGAGGCCAAATCCTGAACCGCTACCAGATTGATACTGGAAACGGACTGGCGATAGATTCTGTACGCATTGTCCTGTCTGAGTAGTGAGGAAATCGGGTGCAGGCTGTAGAACTCATTCGCAAGAAACGCGATGGCCATACTCTCAGTACCGATGAGATTAACTGGTTCATTGCCGAGTACATGCGCGAGCAAATTCCTGATTACCAGATGTCGTCGTGGTTAATGGCGGTCTACTGGCGCGGTATGGATGCTCGTGAAACCAGTGACTTGACAATGGCAATGGCACACTCTGGTGAAGAGTTGCATGTGCGCGATGTTATTTCGCCTGTAGTGGATAAGCACAGCACTGGTGGCGTCGGCGACAAGGTGACCCTTGCGGTAGCTCCGCTGGTAGCGGCCTGTGGGATTGCGGTAGGGAAGATGACGGGCCGGGGGCTTGGTCACACTGGTGGTACCGTCGATAAGCTGGAGTCTGTCGCAGGATTTCGTGCCACACTCTCCCGCGAAGAGTTTATGCGCATACTTACGCAACATTCGCTTGTTTTGGCAGGTCAATCGCACGACCTGGCACCGGCTGACGGAAGAATGTATGCACTGCGTGATGTTACTGGCACCATCGAGAGTATTCCCTTGATAGCGGCCAGCATTATGAGTAAAAAACTGGCTATCGGAGCATCGCACCTTTTACTCGATGTCAAGGTTGGCTCTGGCGCGTTTATGAAGACGGTGGAGCAGGCGCGGCAGCTGGCGGAAACAATGGTCGCTATAGGGCAATTGTCTGGGCTGCATGCCGTCGCCGCTATCACCTCGATGGATCAACCACTTGGGCACGCCATCGGTAATGCCCTGGAAATGGCCGAGGCTATTGCTATTCTCCATGGCAATGGCCCAAAGGATGTCTCGCATCTCTGTTACCATGAAGCCGCGGAATTACTGGTCATGACGGGTAGTGCTGGCAGTTTCTCCGAAGCTGAGAGCCGTGTTGAACGCGTTGTACGTTCTGGAGCCGCTGTTGCGAAGCTAGCCGAGGTTATCGCTGCTCAAGGCGGTAATGCACAACAGATTGAGCAACCGCAGTTACTGCCTGCAGCGCCGGTACGCTCTATGCTAGTTGCGCCGCACAGTGGCTATATCGCGGGAATACAGTCGGAGCAAATTGGCCTGGTGAGTATGCAGCTTGGCGCGGGGCGATTTAAGAAGGGTGAGCAGATCGATCACCGTACCGGCCTGGTTCTGCAAGCGAAGGTCGGTGAGTATCGTAGGGCAGGCGAACCGCTTGTGGAGATTCACGCGCGTACAGATGCCGAGGCTAGCTCTGTGCGAGAGCCATTGCTGGCCTGTTATAGCTGGAGCGATGCCCCGGTAACGGTCGGCCCGCTGGTTTATGATACGATTCGCCCATGACGCCAAAGGCATATTAATGCCTTTGGCGTCTCCACTGGTTACGCTAGCTTCTGTAAGAAGTTTGCCACGGTACGGATACCCCTGTAGAACTGGATGAGAGAGTACTTCTCATTTGGCGAGTGCAGGTTATCGTCGGGCAGACCAAAGCCCATCATCACTACCGGCACGTTCAGCACTTCGTGGAAGAGGGCCGCTATCGGTATTGAACCTCCTTCGCGAATGAGGATAGGGTCCTTGCCAAACGTCTCTTTCAATGCTGCTGTTGCCGCTCGCATTGGAGGGGTGTCTGGCGGAATCAGGACGCCCTCACCGCCGTGGATATTAATTACCTTCACCTCTACTCCGGCTGGAGCCAGTTCTTTTACTCGCCGC
>CATPCK010000277.1 GCA_955652655.1 uncultured Ktedonobacteraceae bacterium
GCCAGGTGGTGAGCATGTTCTCTTTGATCAGTTGGGGCCGGGCATCATGACATTTATGCGTATGCAAGAGAACTATGGCGGGCCCTGGAATCTCTCGTTGGATGGACATTTCACCACTACCGTGAACACGAGTGATCTTGGACAAACGAATCGGGTCAGTGATCCCGCGAGCAACTTTCCCTACCCGCTTTCCCTGAATCCGCGGCAGAGCAAGGGTAGCAGCATCGTGGCAACATCCATTCCGTTTCAGCAGGGCATGCAGTGGACATCGCAGCATGCCAACGGCAACTTCTACGCGCTCTATCGCAAACTGCCCTATGGTAGCACGCTTCATACCTGGAACGGCCAGGAGCCGGTGAACGATGTTGTTAGCCTTTTGCGCTGCACCGGAAGTGATATTGCGCCTCAATCGATCTCTCAACAGCAGGGCAATCTTACACTTGCAGCTCATAGGGAAACACCTGTGGTGACGCTCAATGGTCCCGCTCAGATTCGCGCGCTGGAGTTTCATGTGCCTCCACAGCAAATGGTGGGCTTTGGCAACGCGCGCCTGCTGATCTATTGGGATGGTGAAACGCATCCAGCTGTCAATGCGCCCATCAAATTCCTGGCGGGAGACGGCGCGGGTATCTATCTTCCCCGGAATCGCCAGTTGGTGCAAGGTTGGATTGCTGGAATGAGTCTGGATCAAACAGGGGCCATGAACGTTCATCTTAACTGGCCGATGCCCTTTTCCTCGCGCGCTCGCATCGCTATGCTGGCCGATTCTCCTCTCAATGGTATTCGTTGGAGTGCGCGCTATGAGCCGTTCCCTGATCCGCCGCAGTGGTGGGGAACGTTTCACGCCACCTATACCGGCGTGGTTCAACCGCGACCTGGACAGGATATGACCTTTCTGGATGTAAAGGGCAGTGGCAAGCTGGTTGGCACCGTGATCAACTTTTCCGCGCCGGATAGCACGCTTGAGGGTGATCCACATATCTACCTGGATGATAGCAAGACACCTCAGATCGCGGTCACAGGTACCGAAGAGTGGGGCCTGGGTGGGAACTACTGGAATGGCGGACAACAGGTTTCACTTCCCCTGGGCGGCTTGCCGAGCAGTATCAACAATCCACCCGGCACGAATATCGACGGAGCTGCGCTCTACCGCTTCCTGGTCGCGGACAGTATTCCGTTTAATCGTCACCTTCTGGTGCGCTGGGAGCATGGCGGTCTGGATGAAAGCACACATCCCTATCGCGCCACCATGCTGTGGTATGGTACGCCGGCGCAAACCGCCTTGCTCAGCGATGACGCGTTGCCCGCGGTTCCTGCCAGCCGCCTTGCACATCACTACGTGGCAACAGGCGAGCATAACTACCAACTCACCGCCGCCTATCAATACACTGTGCATAATCCACTGATTACCGCGGCAGGAACCGCATTGAGGGGGGCAGCCAGCTTTACGATGCAACTTGACCCACACAACGCCGGCGCATTCTTGCGTCGCACCTTCGACGATTGTGTTGCCGACCAGCGCGCGAATATCTATCTTGATGGCAGCTTCGCGGGTACGTGGTATGATGCTGGCGCATCAAATGGGGCAGGCGTTGATGGGCACCAGCGCTGCTGGCGCGATGAAGATTTTCCTCTCCCTGCTTCTTTGACCGCCGGAAAATCGTCGGTAAACGTGCGCGTCGTGTTCTTGCCGGCAACCAATCCGCAGAATAGCGATTGGACGGCTTTTCGCTACTCGATGTACAGTTTTGTCCAGCCTTCGTTTAATCCTCACCTGGCACATACTCATACAGGTCTGAAGGAGTTACACCGAGCGTCTTCGCCAGCTTATCCAGGGTAGTCGTAGTCACCTCGTGATCTGGATTTCTCCATATCGTTTGGATCGTCTTGTAGGCCATATTCGCCTCCCTTGACAATCGAGACATACTAAAGCCCTTTTCTAGAGCTACCTCTCGTACCCACGCGAATAGCTTACCAGAGCCGTTAAACAATGTAGTACCTATTGTGTTCTTCAAGCCACTATGTCATACTATTGCAAGTTAAGATCAGTTAATTATGAGGTGAGAAGAATGTCCGCTACAAGTGATGGACCCTACTTAGCCGCAGCGTTTCTTTGCGAGAAAGTTCTTCAGGAAAAAGATGAAGCAGTAAGCATAATCCGAATAACAGATCGGGTTACATTAACTGTCCCTGCCTCAACATCTCCTGAGATCCTACCCCCCATAGCCCTTAATTTGAGCGCTTTTGTCTCCCTTAAATCTGGCAATGCGAGAGGAAGGCATACAATAAAATGGAGGACAGAAACACCTTCTGGCATTAAATTACCAGAACAACTCCTTCCTGCCCTTTTTGAAGGCGAAGATCGAGGAGTCAACCTGATCTTAATCCTCAATATTATAATAGACCAGGAAGGAGTGTATTGGTTTGATGTACTCCTAGAAGAACAACTTCTTACGCGGATACCTTTGAGAGTTTTATATCAGCGGATCGGTCAGAGTATGTAATCGAGGTTGTTACCCGGCAACTTATGTTTGACGTTCCGTATTGTACCACGGGTTGAGAATCTACCACCACATACTTTTCAAGGAATGGGCGAAGCATACTGCGTAACTCGGCCTCTGTCCAATCCCCATTAGAGAATTCGGCTAAACTGAGCTTAATGCCGTATACCAGGTTTGCCAGAGTTGGATTATCCATTTGATCTATATCCCAAGTTTCGGAGAAAAACCAATCCTCAAAATCACGGAGCGAAATCTCACCCGCTAAGTATTCAGCTAGTTTTTCGTGAATATTGAATTCAAGGGAATGCGTCATGGTAAAACCTCCCGTAAAGCGTGTTAGTGAAAGAGTACTGAATCTAATAATAACACAAATTATAGCTAATACTCCACACAATCATTGGGAGATTTTGCTCATTTTAGCATACTACAAGCGACTAGTAAGAAGAAGCAGCGTAAAAAATATTATCGCTTCGAAGCCAGGGAGAAACGTGTCAGAACCGATAGATGAGAACACTCGTAAAGAAAATCTGAAGAAATTCTTCTACGAGTCTATTGAACATATGGACAAAGTGTCCGTATTAGCGGAAGCCCAGGAGAGTATGCTCTTTGAGCACCCAATTGTGTTATGAGGCATGAACAGTGAGGAAAAAGAACATATGCAACAACTGAGGCGCATTGAGGAAGAAGACAGCAGCATAGCAGCCAGCATTTTAGAGAATCTGTGGCTGTCACTGCAATGGTTTTGGAACAAAAGCTTTGTAACCTCCAACCTGGTTAACATAATTACCTGCGCGACCTTGGTTTGAACCCTTATTATTATTAGTGATCATGATAAAACTCCTTACTATCAAAAAGCGCCCTAAAATGATAATAAGAAAAGCGTTTTATATTCTTATTATCATCCATGATAATGTCAACATTTTTGTTGTCAAAAAGCGCCCTAAAATGATAATAAGAATAACACAAAACTCACCTGTAATCACTACCTCGTTCCTCCGCGCCATGCCGAAACGAGTGCGGCACGTCGAGCGTGTTGTGACAGAAAGGTCAGAGATGCTCTATATAGGTCAGACGCAACCTGAGCTTCGAAGGAGCAGTGAGGGAAGCGCTCGAGTCTATACTTATTGTATTAGGGCTTCTCTTATACACCCTCTAGTTTTTATGCACTGTCTAAACAAGCCTGACAAGCCGCACAAGTTTATTTGCTCAGCCACTATTAAAGCGCCCCAAAGTATGCTATAATAAGGGATAAATGACCCAAAACCTCTAAAACAGCTTCTAAAGCCAACTAACACCAACTGCTACCACACTCTACAGCAAAATTGACAGCGTAGGCGCATTGCCAGAGTTTACCTCTTGTGACGCATACCAAGACCCGCAAGAACCACAAGAGCAACAAACATCCACCCTGCAAGAAAGAGAAAGGCGATGCTTGGAGAAAAGGCCGTCCAGAGCGCACCAGCAACCGCA
>CATPCK010000278.1 GCA_955652655.1 uncultured Ktedonobacteraceae bacterium
CTTCAGTGGCGAAGCGTTCCCAGGCAAAGGCCTGGGGCAAGGGCAGCAGCTTCTCCTCGGCCAAACGATCCACCGGGCGAGCGGGCGTGGTGCGATGGATACGGGAATTGATGCGCTCGCACCAGCCATGGGCCTGGCGATTGAGATCATCCAGATCCGTGAACGTGACCCCACCCCAGAAACTCTGCTTCACATGGCTGACCGTGCGCTCAACTTTGCCTTTGGTTTGCGGCGTGTACGGCTTGCAGACGCGTGCCGCGACCCCAATGGAGACCATGAAATCGGCAAAGCGCGGATTCCAGCGGGGTTTGTTCTCCAGCATTTCCAGCAAGACACTCTTCATGCGATCCGTGAGCGCAATCTTGGTCAGACCACCAAAGTATTCAAATGCCTCCATCAAGCAGCGGATGAGTGTGGGAGTATCGCAACGCTTCACAAAGGTTACAAAGCGCATACGCGAATATCCGAGAATGGCCACAAAGCCGTAAAACTTATGTGTTTTGCCCTCGTGTTCGTACACAAACTCGCCCCAATCAAATTGCACCTGCTCTCCTGGTTTGGTTTCATAGCGCTGGACCGGAGCGTGACCAGCCACGGCAGGCCTGAGTGGATGGACATGGTCCTTCAGAATGCTGATCCCTCCGCTGTAGCCCAGCTTGTGTAGGCGCTCGAAGAGCACCTCACAATTGGTACAATGGTCTTCCATGACCCACTTCTTGATCTGCTCTTTGAACGGATCAAGCTTGGAGGGCCGGGGAGGCCGAGGGGTGCGGATCACCGCCTCCGGGTGCTTGAGATATTTGCGCACCGTCGTGCGAGAGATATGCAACTCCTGAGCAATTTCCTGCACAGTCTTCTCTTGTGCATGGTAATCATCTATGGTATTCACTGTCTGACTCCTAAGCATGGCTGTTCTCCTGAGGATCTGATTCTGGTAGTCCTCAGCTTACAGCCTCCTTGGGGGTCGGTCAATTCTACCCCGGCTCGAGTATACGGCTCATCCTGGTTTTTGGTGAGCCGCTGGGAAATTCCTGTACCTGGTCTGCTTCTACCAACCAGCCCTTCAACCATTAAGCATCGTGCAAGAGTCGTTGCCGCAGGAGAGCAAAGCCCGCACGACCATACATAACGCGCTTGAGTGTTTTGAGCTTGTTGACTTTGCCCTCAGTGATGCCCTGGCTCCAGGGGAGACGGAGAGCGGCATGTACGGCATCATAATCGCGCTCGATCCCCGTAACAAAGCTCCCCAGTTCAGCGATCTTGCTCCTGATCGCTTGCTCCATCCAGGAACGTAAATCCTGATGCTTGCGCTCGCGCACCATCGAGAGGAACGCTTGCAGCAAGGCATAGACCGTTTGCACCTCCGGCGAGAGATTCAACAACTGATCTAACCTGGCCTGGTCGTCCTTTTCGAGCTCTTCACGCTTGTGTGCCAGGAGCCAGCGTAATGCACGTGGCGAGACGGACTTGGCACGCTCCTTGCGTGAGCGAGGGGGAGAGCCATCCGCTGTAGTCGTGCGCAAATGGCCCACGTAGGCTTTCACCATCGACTTGCTGCCCGGATATCCGCGCTCACTGATTTCGCGGTGAAGCTGGGCCGCGTTGCGCTCACCCTGGCTCCATCGTTGGAGCAGGTAGTCTTCATACGGATCAAGCTGACTCGCACGCAAGGGACGCGGAGTAGGCAACGGGGGATCTGGTGCTTGTCGGAAATACTTGCGCACCGTATTACGAGCGAGACCCAGTTCTTCTCCAATCTTGCGCAGGCTCATCCCAGCCGCATGCAGTTCCTGTACCCTCTGATACAGTTTCCATTTGCGTAAGAGACGTGCCTGCGACTTCCGCTGACAGGCAGGGGTGGCAGAAAAAGATGAGAGGGGCAGGTTTCGCGTCTCCTGGGGGGCGCGCGGCCCCACAGCAGGCTCTTCCAGACGAATGTGAGCACGAATCAAAAACTCCTCGACTGCATCGCCCAGATTAGAAAGGATGTGCCACCGATCAGCGACCTGTGTCGCCTGGGGCGCTCCCAACGTGGCTCCATCAATATAGACGCCTCCACGATCCCGGCATACCACCTCAATTTCAGGATGCGCGGCCATCCACCGCTGCACGCTCTCCGCCTCACGATCAGCCAGCAGGTCGATAATTTTGTGCGTCTCCAGGTTTACGAGAATACTGCCGAAGCGCTTGCCGCGCCGCCAACTCCAATCGTCCACTCCGACGACTCGCACCTGGCCAACCTCAGGCACAGGAACCAGAAACAGAGACCAGAGCACGGTAGCGTCTGAAGTGCGCATCCCAAGCTTGTCACTCAGACGTTCTCCCCCTTTGCCGCACGTTGCAAAACCGATCTCTTGCACCGCCGTGCGCAGCCGCTTCGTCAGTCGAGAGGAGACTTCAATGAGGTCTGGAAGCCGTTCGGTAAAGATTTTTCGTGGACAATCGGGAACGCGACAAAAGAACTTTTTCACGCTGAGCACTAATCGAATGGGACGACCCGCGCAGGGCAAATCCCGGGGACGTCTGCTGTAATAACTGTGAATGCTAGACGAAGGGGTCGAACACTGCGGGCAGGGCGAACTGGAGCGATGCGAGATCACATGCACGAGCAGTTCCTCCGATGTCTCGCTGATCGAGGTCATTTCCAGCCCTTCTGGTAGGGGAAACAGTGGCGTGGTCGGCATATGGTGCCACCTCCTGCAACATTTTTGGCGGGAGCATAGCAGATTGATCCGTCGTTTTCAATGCTTCACCAAAAACCAGGATGAGCCAATTATTCACTGTCGTTAATTCCGTTACGTCTTGCGCCTCTTGCCAAAGGGTGAACGCACTGAAACACGACACAATTATGGCATCGGCAAGGAAACGGTC
>CATPCK010000279.1 GCA_955652655.1 uncultured Ktedonobacteraceae bacterium
CGGTAGGTTTCCTCGGAAATCAGGCCCCTGGACATATAATGATTGAGCATGATATCTAGTTTCAATATACTGATGAGGTTGTAACCATGGTGCCGCAAACGCTCGGCTGCTCCATGCTCGCGGTCAATCAGCACGATCACATCCTTCACTTTCAAGCCGTTTTCTTCCAGCAACGCTGCTGTTTCGAGGATGCTACTTCCCCTGGTGATGAGGTCGTCAATGATGAGTGCGGTGTCACCGGGTGTGAAATGGCCTTCTATGCCACGTTTCCCAGTGCCTTCTGGGCGACTGCGGGCGTAAATAAGTGGGATGTTTGTTTCCAGAGAGTATGCTGAAGCCAATAGCAGTCCTCCTACGGGTACTCCAGCAACGATGCCAAAGGGATGAACGCGCGGACGACGCAAAGACTGAGCCAGGCTAATTTCTTGTTGCATGAGTTTACTGGCAACACGTAATGCGGTTGGGTTGCTGATAAGTACCTTGGGGTTTACAAATACGGGTGAGCTGACTGCGGATTCGCTCACTGTGAAGTTTCCGAACTGTACTGCTCCAAGATCGAACAGCATTTGTGCCAGCCACAGGTTGTCTAGAGACTGCTCTTTCATGGGAGGAGGCACCGCCTTCTTTCTTTTCTTTCTACGCTCCTTTCTTCGCAAAGAAAGGCCAGCGGTTTCAGTATACCATATCGAGTCAGCATAGCCAACTATGTCTTTATTTCTGGTTTACTCTTTGCTTGCGCGGATTGCCGTGATATGGTACGCTAGCTGCGCCAAAGAAGTATATAACTATAGCATTTATTGCACAATCAGGTGAGATACGACAAATGCCAATCGTAAGTGTTATTCAGGTAGGGAAATCATTCGGCGCGGAACGCATTTTTAGTGGTGTGAGCTTTCAAATCAATGAAGATGATCGCATTGGGCTGGTAGGCCCTAATGGTGCCGGTAAATCGACGTTACTCAATATATTAGCCGGACGTGAGGAGCCGGACCAGGGAACGGTCGCTGTGGCTCGCAATACGCGCATCGGCTATCTTCTGCAGGTCACAGACTTTCAGGCAGAAAATACGCTGCGGGAAGAGATGCTTACCGTCTTCGCGGAGGTGCGTGAGTGGGAGCATGAACTATACGAACTCGGCCTGGCAATGGCTGCTCCGGCGGCTCAAGCTGATCCAGCCCTCCATGAAGAACTGCTGGAGCGCTACGCCGAGTTGCAGGCGCGTTTTGAGCATGCAGGTGGATACGTGTATGAGAACCGCGTGGACCAGGTACTTGACGGCCTTGGCTTCACACGGGAGCAGCAAGAATCACCTGTGCTGCAGCTCAGTGGGGGGCAGCAGACGCGTGCTGCTCTGGGCAAACTGCTCTTGCAGGAGCCTGATCTTCTCTTGTTGGATGAGCCAACAAACCATCTTGACCTGGCTGCTCTGGAGTGGTTGGAGACATATCTTGCTAGCTGGAAGGGCGCGATGGTTGTAGTAGCCCATGATCGCTACTTTCTTGATAAGATTGTTTCGCGCACCATCGAAATGGCCTTTGGTCATATTGAAGAATATCCCGGCAACTATACTAAGTACCTTCACCTGCGCGAGGAGCGCATGGAACGCCGTCAGCGTGAATATGAGGCGCAGCAGGCGCATATTGCTCATACGGAAGAATTTATTCGCCGCTACAAGGCTGGTCAGCGCAGTCGTGAGGCGCGCGGTCGACAAAAACTCCTTAATCGCCTCGAACGTGTCGAGCGCCCCCAGGATTTTCCCGAGATGCATTTCGAGTTTAGCCCGGTCGTCGATAGCGGCCTTGTCGTGATTTCGACGCAAAAGCTTGCGGTTGGGTATATTGATGAAGCGAAAGTGCGCACCGAGTTGGTCAGGGTAGCCGACCTGGAGCTGTTACGCGGCGACCGCGTTGGTCTGCTTGGGCCAAATGGCTCCGGCAAGACCACGCTCTTGCGCACGATCATTGGTGAACTGCCACCGGTGGGTGGTCACGTCTCTATAGGGCATAATGTTCGCATAGGGTATTATTCACAAACGCACGTCGGTCTGAATACCGAGCGGAGCATCATCGACGAAATTCGCCAGGTGAGCGCCTTGAGTGAAGAAGGAGCGCGCACCTTTCTTGGGCGTTTCCTCTTTTCAGGTGATGATGTCTTCAAGCCAATTGGCAGCTTGAGTGGCGGAGAACGCAGTCGTGTGGCCCTGGCGAAACTGACGCTGCAAGGGTCCAACCTGCTCATCCTGGATGAGCCGACAAATCACCTTGATCTGCAGTCGCGTCAATTTCTTGAAGAAGTCTTAGGGGAATTTGAGGGAACGCTGCTCTTTGTTTCGCACGACCGCTACTTTATTGATAGCCTGGCGACCAGGGTGTGGGTTATCGAAGATGGAGTTCTGATCCCCTACATGGGGAACTATACCGAATACCGCACGCGTAAACAGCCCATTGTGTTAGATATCCCCACCTCTCCTACCTTTTCCCGTCAGAAGAATGAGAGTAATGGGTCAGTCGCAGCACCGAGGACTGCTCCGGCTCCCGTTAAAACGAAGGGAAAGAAGAGTGTAAAGGTCAAAGAGCGTAGCCTGGAAGACGTTGAGCGTGAAATTGAACAGGCGGAAGAACATGTAAAGTCCGTAGAGGAAGCGTTATCCAGGGCTGCCCTCAATGCCGATGCGCCCCAACTGACACAACTTGCAACCGATTACGAGCAGGCCAGAGCGCACGTGGATGAACTGCTTGTAGAGTGGGAGCGGCTTGCAGAAACGGCGAGCGAATGACCAGGCCAGCTCAGCGTTTCTTTCTTCTTACGCCGGCGATCAAGCCAGCGATAAAGCTGAAGAATCCCAGAAGCAGCGGTATTGCTGCCGCCGCTGCGAGCCAGATACCAAAGAAGAGAAGGGGCACTAAGAGTACTGGTTTGTGGAGTATCATGGTATAGACGCGGCCAGTCCCGATCTTGTTTACTCCGCCAAGGATAGCTCCCGCTGCCAGGATAGCCGCGATTATGCCACTGGTAAGCAGCGTCAGTAAGAAACGGGCGAAGCCATAGAGGAAACTGCCGCGAGCGGCATTGATACAAAGGATCGCCAGTCCCAGGCTTTGCAAGACCAGGGCCAATATGAATGGTAATCTTGGCTGGAAGATTGGCAGTCCAGCGCCGACAATACCCAGCGCCAGGCCAACAATTTGCATGCCCATGCCGATAAAGAAGGAGGCTGCACCACCTCGTCCAGGGGGAGTGGGCACCCTTATTTTTTTACTATTACTGTAGCTCTGCATGGCGGCAAGCTGGCCCATGATGCTCGTTTTGACGGAATAGGTTTCGGGGTTGTTGGGATCAAGCTCAAGTGAATGTTCGATAGCTTGTAGTGCCAGCTGATATTGACCGGTGTTAGACAACAATGCAGCCCGCATACTCCAGGCCAGGGCATTATTGGTATCTACCTTCAACACTTGCTCAACGGCGTTGAGGGCTTCTTGAAAACGCCCGACGGTGCCAAGCAGTTGCCCCTTGAAAATGAGCGCCTGGACGTTGTTGGGGGCAATTTGTAGGGCCTGCTCGACGCATTCGAAGGCTTCTACCGGGTTCTGCAATTGAATCAATCGGCGTGCCTGTCTCAAGAGAAGGGCGCATTGTTGTTCTGCCGCTGAGAGTGTAAGCTGACCGGAGGTCGTCGGCGACATCTGCGCGGTAGCGATTGCACTTTGCGGCGCCTGGTCGGTGAGTACACCTGTGGCTGCGTTTTGTCCAGCAGGAGAAGGGGGTACCGCAGACGAAGATGCTGCGGGGGACTGACCGCCTGGTGTTTGAGTAAGCTGGCTGTTTTGCTGTGCAGCCAGGGGCGCTGCTGTCATATCTCCGACCAGAACTACAGGTGTTCGCTCCTGTCCGAAGAGTTGCGGACGGTGTTGTTCGCCAAGTGAATTAAAAAGGAACGTGTCGAGTCGTTGGAGGGTAACCTGTTTGCTTGTTGGCTCGCTCGCGGGACCGCAGAGACCGACTATCATGCGATAGGCAAAAACACCCAGATTTTTTTCTCTCGCTTCAGGGGCAAACTCGTTTCCACGGCAGGAGCAGAGAATCAAGCGGTCGCTTGTTTGTTGCAGCGCATTGAGAACAGTTGGGCCAATCAGTGGCCTGCAATCGTAGGGAGACAGACGCCGTCTACTCCAGGGCTGGCCCGTCTGGAAACAATCGAATATAAACACGACTTGAGACGCCTGGCTCCGTCCCATAGATTGCCGGGCTAACATTGGAAGATGGATTCCTGTAGTGGGCTGCTGGTAGCGCGTATTTGAGAGTGCCAGGTATCCCTCACCATTCACTTCATCCAGGAATGTGTGGCCGGCAAAGTAAACGAAGACAAGGTCCCCTGGTTCGGCCATGTTCACGCACAGTTGAGTAATGAGCGATTCGACCAGTTCGTGTGAAGCATATGCGCCCTGTACAAGTTGTACATCAGAGGGTGTCCATTTACCCCCTTGCGTGTTCACCAACCATTGTGCGATCGCTCGCGCATCGGTTTCAGCATATTGCAGTGGTTGAAAGGCACTGTCCTGATAGGAATTGACCCCAATGACAAGTCCCAGGCGTCTGCCCATAGCCTCGCTCCTTAAGTTGCGTTGTATTTACCAGCTCATAACTTTGTTATTGTACGATACTTCATGGGCGTCCTTGCAAAAAACTGAGCCAGGAAGTACTTTTTGGAGGGTAGCTAACAGGGGCGTGAAGCCTTTCCCACGCTGTGGTATACTCGTGGAAAAACGCTTATTGTTATGGCAGGAGAATAACTCACATGCCGCGAATTATTGGGCTGACAGGCAACATCGCTTGTGGTAAAACAGCTGTTGGGTACATGTTGCTTGAACTGGGAGCCGAGAAGTACATCGATGCTGATGCCGTAGTGCATAAGCTCTATCAAGCTGGCCAACCGATTGCGATAAAGGTAGGGGAGGTCTTTGGCGCTGCTGCTATAGCACCTGATGGAAGCGTTGATCGCAAAGCTCTTGGTGATATCGTTTTTCATGACGCTGAAGCGATGCGACGACTCGAGGCAATCGTTCACCCGGCAGTAGGTGTTGCCCTGTTGAGCGAATTAGCCACGGTCAGTAGCTCGGGGATCGCCATTATTGATGCAGTGAAATTATTAGAAGGCGGCTCAGGGGCCTTTTGCCAGAGCAAGTGGCTGGTGGTATGTACGGAAGAGCAGCAACTGTCCCGTTTGATGGCGCGGAATGCGTTCAGTGAAGCAGAAGCGCGGGCGCGCATTCTCGCACAGCCCTCTGTTGCAAGCAGGTTGTCACTGGTGGATGAGGTAGTCGATAATAGTGGTACTTTAGAAGACACACGCCGCCAGGTCTCAGCGGCTTTTGAACGTTTTTGCGAGCGTTTCCATTGAAATCTCAACCTTGACTTTTTAGTGTCAAGATGTTACTTTGTTTCTACTTTCTGCTAATAGTATTTATTGGTGTTGAGGAGGTGTATCGCTATGTCTTCCCGTTCATCATTTGAAGCGCCTTCCACGTCTACTTCCCCGTCGCTGGCAGGGAAGAACAATGCAGGTCGTGGCGCGCGCCTGCTGGTCACTATCCTACTTATTATCTCAGCAATACTTATCACTGCTTACGTGGCTATCTCGCTCTATATCTCTACGCAGCTGGTCTATGTGCCACAGAAACCGCTCTATGCCACCCCTGCTTCACTGGGCCTGAAGTTTCAGTATGTTACCTTCCCTAGCCGGGATGATCATATTCAACTGCGCGGCTGGTTCATTCCAGGCGTTCTGCCAAATGGCAATTTGACGGCACAGCGCACCATCATTATGGTCCATGGAACGCGCACCAACCGCGCCGATAAAGATGCTGGCCTACTCAATCTCAGCGGTGCGATTGCCAAAAACGGTTTCGCTGTTCTCGCCTTCGACATGCGTGGGTCAGGTGAGTCGCCCCCTGCTCCGCTCTCGCTGGGCTACTTCGAGCAGCGCGATGTCCTGGGCGCGGTAGATTTCTTGCGTTCTGGTCCACTGCCCTATCCTGAACTGGGGCGACCCCGTGCTATAGCCGGTTGGGGTGTCTCAATGGGAGCGGCCACGCTGATTATGGCAGCAGCACAGGAGCCGGCCATTCGTGCTGTTGTGTCAGACTGCGCCTATGCCGATATCATTCCCATCCTGGAGCGCGAGGTACCCAGGGGCGGCCATCTCCCCGCGCTTTTTACTCACGGTGCTCTGCTGGCGACCTGGGCGCTCTATGGCGTGAACTTCTATGCTGACCGCCCGGTTGACTTTGTAGCCCAGATCGCGCCGCGCCCGATACTGTTCATTCATGGTGCTGCCGACAAGTACATTCCACCATCGAATATGGACATACTGGCTACTGCCGCCCGGTCCGCGCCCAAAGCCAATGTTCAGACATGGTCTGTGCCGGGTGCTGATCACGCTCAATCCTTCAATACCCAGGGAAAAGTGTACGTCGATCGCATCATCGCTTTCTATACGGCCGCCCTCGGGCCAGATAGCGGGGCAGCCTGAGCGATCAAGGAGGGGAATATCATGTCTTCACTACCATCTAACTCCGAGGTTTCAATGCAAGCTCAATCGTCATCCTCAGATAATAATACATGGCGTGGTTTTCTTACCGGCATCATTCCTTTAATTTTGCTGGTAATTATCGTCGTTATCGCCCTGGCTGGCACGGCTCTCGTACGCCAGTTGTTCGCTCCAGCGGGATTTTTTGCGCAGCAGCAAGCGGCAGTGATCACCCTGGTCGTTGGCCTGGTCATTGCCCTGGTAGTTTACGTGGGTACTATCGTTCGCGCGTTACGGCGTGTGGCGACGTGGCAGCAGCGGGGAGCGACAAAGCCGTCTCGCGCTGCACTCTGGTCACTGGGGATCACCGCCTTGATTGTGGTCTTGCCGGTTTTGTTGGCGATAGTGCTCCCCCAGCATCCTGCTCCTTGAGCGTTTTTCAGGGCGGACTTGTGATGGGTCGCTAGCCAACAATGATCTTTCTTTGCCTTTTCGCCACAGGATGAGGTGTCGTATAATCTTTACAAGGATAGTGCCAAATCCACGAGTTATAGAGAAAGATAACGTCGAGATGACCACCCCAAAAACCTGGCAGATGCGCATTGAGTTCGATCAGCGCATAGCTATGCGCGATGGCATTACACTCTCGGCTGACATCTACTTCCCGGCGGGAGATATGGCAGAAACGGTACTTTGGCCCACGATATTGCTGCGTACACCTTATGTGAAAGTGAGCTTACAAGTACTGGAGAATGCGCGATACTTTGTCGAACTCGGGTATGTTTATGTCGCGATGGATGTGCGAGGTCGAGGGGATTCTGACGGAGAATTTGTACCTTACGTTAACGATGGTCGGGACGGCTACGACGCGATAGAATGGCTAGCTGCGCAGCCGTGGTCAGATGGCAACGTAGGTACGCTGGGTAGTTCGTATCCGGGGTGCATCCAATGGTTGGCGGCCCTTCAACAACCTCCACACTTGCGAGCAATGATTGTGCGCGTCACTCCTTCAGATCCCTTTGTCGAGACGCCAACGGGGCTGCCCTCCCCGATGAACCTCTGCTGGCTACACCTTGTCAGTGGACACACGAATCAGTTGATGGAGGCCGTGGATTGGTCAGAGGTATACTGGCATCTACCGCTGCTGACGATGGACGAACGAGCGGGACGTTACAATAAGCACTGGCGCGCTACTATAGAGCACGCTCCACTGGACGCGTTCTGGCAACCTTATCGTTACCAGGACAAATTTGAGCGGATTGGCGTCCCTGTTTTACATATCTCGGGCTGGTATGATGATGAGCAGATCGGCACTCCGTTGAACTACATTGGTATGACCACGCGCGCGGC
>CATPCK010000280.1 GCA_955652655.1 uncultured Ktedonobacteraceae bacterium
CCGAATATATGCTCAGCCACGCCAAAGAGATGCAGCCCCATGTCTACACTATGCCGGCCGCACTGGATAAAGAAATTGCTCGCCTCAAGCTGTATGCTATGGGTGTTCGAATCGACAAACTCACGCCCGAACAAGACAAGTACCTGAATTCATGGGAATCCGGAACTTAGACATTTGGAGATCATACCTGTCATCCTGAGCGCGAGCTTTGGATCTCTGCGTCCGTCCAGCCAGATCCTTCGCTGCGCTCAGGATGACAGGTATGATCTCCAAATGTCTAAGCAACCCGTCAAGGACTTGACAATCATGAACCAGGCAGATTTATTTATTCATGAATGAACTATTTATTCATCCAAAAGAAGGTGGTGAATTGCCTCGGACAGAAGAAGCGAATCAACGTATTCGCGAAGAGCAACGTGCGAAGATCCTGGATGGTGCCAGGAAGGTCTTTGCTCGAAAAGGTATGGCGGCTACCATGGCTGACGTGGCGGCTGCTGCCGAGGTCAGTCAGGGGCTGGCCTATCGCTACTTTGCCAGCAAGGAGGCGATCTTTCACGTGCTGGTAGAGCAGGCCGTACAATCCGGTATCGCGGGAATCCAGCGCGTTCCGAAGATGCAGGGTACACCAGGGGAACGCCTTGGCTTTCTGGTTTCAATGGCATGGGAAGGCAGACGCGAATACCCCGAGATCTATCAGCTTTTGTATCAGGTGCTGGACGATGAGACGACGTCGGACGACATCCGTGAACTTATAGGTAGGCAGGGTCAGACCTATCAAGACGTGCTAAGGCAACTTATCGTCGAGGGTCAGGCCACCGGTGAGGTCGCAGAAGGCGATCCAGACAAGTTGGTGATAGTCCTTCTCTCGTGTCTTGACGGTTTATCCAGACAGGCTTTGCGCGAACCTGAGTGGGTCAAAAAGCATTTTCCTGAGACTGAGATTATCCTGCGGATATTCAAGCCCTCTTCAGAGTATCGCGAACGACCAGACCTGCCCGGCCGCTTTTCCTTGTAGCAAACTGAACCCTTACCAAATACAGTACAGAAAGAACGAGGTTTTACCCATGAGTATGGTGATTGAAGAAAATATCATGGTTCCTATGCGCGATGGCGTCAAACTCGCCAACGTTGTCTATCGTCCGGCGCAGGAGGGACAGTGGCCCGTCCTGGTGACGCGCCTGCCGTACAACAAAGATAGGCGCTTTCCGTTCGAGTATCCCCCGTTCACCAAAGAAAAACGCATTTTTCTGGAACTCAATTTTGATAGCGCGCGCGTAGTTGAGGCAGGCTACGTGATCGTTGCGCAGGATACGCGGGGGCGATTTGCCTCCGAGGGTGAGTTCGAGCCATTTGTGCATGAGGTCGAGGATGGGGCTGACGCCATTACCTGGGCGGCCAGCCAGCCCTGGTCCAGCGGCCAGGTTGGGATGTTTGGCGTCTCGTACCAGGGATTGACCCAGTGGCAGGCGGCGCGCGAGCATCCGGCGGCACTGCGGGCGATCGCTCCTTCCCAGTCACCAGGCTGGAACGTGTATCCCTATCAAGGGGGCGCATTCTTGCTGGGTGTTGCCCTTGGATGGGCGACGGGTGTGGCAATGGAAGAAGTCCAGCGGCGGGTAGGCCAGGGCCGGGCCACTCAGGCGGAATTGGAGGAGATGATGCAAGCGAGCGGCGATCTCCCTGCTCTCTTCAGACGACTTCCGCTCGTTGACGTGCCCTTTCTTCAGGGCAGAGCGCCTTACTACTTCGATTGGCTGGCGCATCCTACCCTTGATGAGTATTGGCGTACGCTTATACAGGAGGTGTTTTATGAGCAAGTCACTGTGCCTGCCCTCACAATCGCCGGCTGGTACGATCACTTCCAGAGGGAAGACCTGGAGCATTACCAGAGCATGAGGCAGCGGGGAGGCAGTGCCCTGGCACGTTCGCTTCAGCATCTGATGATTGGCCCCTGGTCGCATGGCAACTTTCTGCGGGGCTTCCAGGAACGGAACTATGGCGCAGCTTCTTTTGCCAGAGATCTGCTCACCGATCTGCACCTGCGCTGGTACGATCACTGGCTCAAGGGGGTCAACAATGGCGTCGAGCAAGAGAAGCTAGTTCACATTTTTGTGATGGGGGAAAATCGCTGGCGCGAGGAAGAGGACTGGCCGTTGCCCGATACGCAGTACCGCCCTTATTATCTACACAGCGGAGGACATGCCAACACAGCAACAGGGGATGGCGTGCTCTCGACCGCGCAGGTGGATGCGGAGCCGGAGGATGTCTATCGCTACGATCCGCGTGATCCTGTTCCGACGATGGGCGGCGCCGTTATTTCGCTAGGTATGCTAGATGATGTGGGGCCGTTGGATCAACGTCAGATCGAGGCACGCGAGGATGTGCTCTGTTACACGACCTCGCCACTTGAACGGCCTGTGGAGGTAACTGGCCCGATCGAACTGGTGCTGCATGTGTCATCTTCGGCTCGCGATACCGATTTCACTGGCAAGCTGGTCGATGTCCACCCCGATGGGCGTGCCGAAATTCTCACCGATGGCATTTTACGCGCCCGCTATCGCCAATCGCTGTCTTCACCCGTCCTCATGGAGCCGGGCCACGTCTATGAATTGCACATCGATCTGGGAGCGACTTCCAATGTCTTTCTCACAGGCCATGGTATCCGCCTGGAGGTCTCCAGCAGCAACTTCCCGCGCTTCGATCGCAATAGCAACACGGGTGGCACGATTGCTTCTGAGCAGGAAAAAGACTTCGTGCAGGCGATCAACCGCGTGTATCATAGCCAGGTCTATCCATCACAGCTGGTTCTGCCGGTAATTGAACGCGATCGGTGAAGAGGAGGTTCCGAGCTCTTTTCAGAGAGGATGAAACCAGTTGCAAGAGAAAAAGGCGTGGGGTGATGACCAGCGCCGGGCCGCGAAAGATGATATGGAGCCTGTTATATGCTGTATACTAGGGGAGCGAAATCCTTTTTTTGTGGGATAGAATTGGAGCAGGAGATGGTTGTATGTCACAAGCAGATGTAGTGGGTGAACGGCCGAGGCCAAGGAGACCGATTAGTATGGGCGCGGGCGCAGTTGTGGTTCACGAGGGGCGGGTGCTGTTGGTACGCAATATCTTTGGGGTAACTAAGGGGCGGTATCTGTTACCGGCGGGGCGCGTGAATGTGGGTGAGTTGCCCGATACCGCTGCAGCACGCGAGACATTTGAAGAAACGAACCTGCGTGTGGAGATTGTGGGGCTGATAGGATTACGGATCTGGGTGATGGATGACGGGGAGCACAACTACTTTTTCATGTTCCGCGCAAACCTGCTTTCGCCTCTCAGCGATTTGCGGGCCAATACCAACGAGATTGATGACGCGCGGTTCTTCTCAAAGGAAGAGATAGACGCTTTGACGATAGACGAGACCTGGGCGGGAGCCATTGCCGTTGCCTATAAGGCTCTTGAACCAGGTGCAAGCGTCTGGCCTAACGATGCCGACCTCTCCAGCGATTCGGGGGTCGATACGCCCGAAAAGTGGCGTATATGGATGTGACAACTCCCCACAGCTAAAGCCTCCCCTCAAGGGCGACCGCAAGAGTCGCCCCTACTATACTATACCCGGGCCTGGCAAGGCGATCCGTTTTGTAGTCTGTGCTCATGCGCGATAGAACTTTATGAAGAAATTTCTCCGCGAAAAATAGTACCATCGGGCTGTATTTTCCGCATTTCCCCAATGTTTCAACTTTTACCACGCTATACTAACGTTTAGAAATAACAGATGGGTATGTTGTTTTTGATAGCGAGGTAATTGAATGGTATCTGTCGTTGGCATTGTAGTGTCTCTTGTTTTGATCGTGTTGATGATAGGCAATCTTTGTAGCAGTGCATTGCGCGCACAACGGCAGCAGAAGAATGTACAGGTGGCGGGAGCGCAGACGGCAGATACACAGGGGTTGGTGCTTGTACATACAAGGCAGGGGATGATGGTCAGTACGCGGAAGCCGGTGTCGCGTTCGCCTCTGGTGTTGCCCCCCTCGTGGTATTCTCGCCTGCGTACATACGTCTCCCTTGGTCTTTTGTTGATGGTACTGGCGACCTTTTTTATCCAGCGCAGCCTGGCTGACGGGACATTGCAAAGTTTGAGCAAGGGATTGACTTTTTTCAGCGCCTCCCAATTCAACGCGAACGATATTCAGACCGCGGCACATGTGACCACGCTGAATGTCTCAAGACAACTCGTGCGCATATCGCAGCTTGACTCCGCTCAATATAACTCACAATCAGAATGGAGCTCCTGGGCTTATTCCGCCTGTTCAACCGCATCGATGACAGAGGTCTTTGATGCCTATGGCCGGAACTTTCGCATAACCGATGTGTTGAAAGTGGAGGCGCAGATCGGAGCGATTACGCCGCAGTTGGGATTGCTGGATCCGTCAGGTATACAGCAAACGGCGGCGCAGTTTGGCTTTAAGACGGACTGGGGTAATTCGTGGACACTCGACCGGGTGATCAATACCGCGAACACGGGCAAGCCGGTCATCGTGAGCTTCCCACCAGACAGGTACGCCGGGGGCCATCTACTTGTTGTAACTGGTGGCGATAGCAACAACGTGTACCTCGCGGATAGCTCCCTCTGGAATCGCCGGGTGTTGACGCGCGGCCAATTTTTACAGTGGTGGGCGGGCTACGCGGCGGTGGTGACGCCGAAGTAAAACTATTTTTATAGAGATAAAACAAGGAGGCAAGCGGTTTTGCCGCTTGCCTCCTTGTTTTGTCCTATGGATGAACATTAGCCACCGGCGGGGCCGCCTTCTAAGCCGGGCCTGGTCATGCTGGCGGGGTCGAGGATGCGGTCGAGTTCTTCTTCCGAAAGGTTGGTTTTTTCGCGTGCTACCTCGCGCACTGTTTTGCCCGTTTTGTAGGCCACCTTGGAGATGTCGGCGGCGGCATCATAGCCGATGATGGGGGCGAGCGAGGTGCAGATGGCGAGGCCGCGCTCGACCATTTCAGGTCCCCTGGTGGTGGCCTGCAAGCCTTTGATACACTGCTCGGTAAAGTTGCGCGAGGCGGAGGC
>CATPCK010000281.1 GCA_955652655.1 uncultured Ktedonobacteraceae bacterium
ATATAGTAGGGTTGACCGCAAGGGTCAACCCTACTATATCACGGATCAGCCCGTCAAGCCCGTGGAGAGGAGGGGCCGGGCTGGTTGGGTCACTTTTGACTGTGGTTCTGCTGGTATATTTTGATGGCTTTTTGCAGGAAGGCTTCCTCTTCCTGGTTGTAGGGAAGGGGATAGGGGGCTTGCTCTGCAGGTGCCTGGCTCACGTCTTTGTACATGTTGCGCAAGCTCTGCTGAATGCCTGGGTCGCCGTGGGAGAACTGGTGAACCAGGTTTCGCCATTTTTGGACAAGGGCCTGCGCTTCAGGGCTGGCGGGATCTTGAGTTCTTGAGACGAGGAGCTTTAGCTCTGCAATGGCCTCGCCCCATTGTTGATTCGCTGCAAGCTGATCCTCTTCTGACCAGTCCTTGCCCCACTCTGCCAGTTTTTCCCGTTGCTCTTCGCTATAATACTTTTTACTCAACTGTTCCATCTGGTTTAGTTGCTCTTCGGTGAAGTATTTTTTACGCCAATCGTTGGTTGGTTGCGTCTGAATCACCTGGATCACTCTAACGATCGATTCCCAGTCCTGTTTGTTGGTTTGTAGCAGTTCTGCTGTTTCATCGATAGCCTGGATGATGGTATCAAGCTGGATTCTTTTCTCCTGCATCATGGCTTTCTGGAGGGCAAGCGATTCTTGCAGGATGGTTGGACCGGTGCGCAGGAATTGCTTGATCTCTTCCAGTGAAAAACCGAGGAATTTCAGGGCCAGTATTTGTTGGATGCTGAGAAAGTCTGTGTCGGTGTAGAGGCGATACCCGCCTTCTGTATATTGGGAAGGAGATAGCAGGCCTACTTTGTCGTAGTAGCGAAGGGTGCGTATGGACACAGAGGCTTTTTGTGCAAATTGTCCTGTATGATAATAATGTCGATCCAAGTGTTTCCTCCTTAAAGGCATGTTGGATCTGGGTCACGGTGGCGATCTCTCCGCGCTCAGCTTATGTGAACTCCAGGAAGAGCGCTTCTCAATCCCCGAGTGGGTAAATTAATGCCGCATGGTGTGCATCCAGGATGGCCGAGGTAGAGGTTCCCCCGGCATATTCCTTCAGCAAGGCAAGCAGGTCGTGCAGCGCGGCCTCAATGTCATGGCGGCCTGTGGCATGGTGGGCTTCGATCGTCATGAGGCACTCTCGCGTCTGCGCGACAGCAGCGCTTGGTTCACTCTGACGCCAGCACCAGCGGCGTGCGATCACCTGCCTGGTTTCATCAGAGAACACCACCTCGCCTGGCTGCGGGTGATCCTCATCGCTTTCGCCCAGCTCGCTGTAGCGTTCTGATCCATCGGCAAAATGCACCGTTACCGTCCCCTGCAAGACACGCCTCTCAAACACCGCTACTGGTAGCGCATAGCGGATGCTCACGAGATTGCCAATATCGACCAGCAGATTGATGCTCGGAATATCGCCCTTTTTGGTCAAGCGGCGCAAAAGGGCTTCAGAGGCGCTCCGGTATTGCGTCGGATCCACCCCAAAGCCACGCAAAGCACGCCGCCAGGCCGCCAGGGACTCGATCTGGCTCAGGGGAGTACTGCCAATGCGTTGCAGGACCCGCTGCTGTTCGGCTTGGTAGAGAGCCTGCAAACGTGCTGGGGTCGGGCCGTTCGTCACATTCCGTGCCAGGATAGCTCCGCCAACGATTTGCGGGTACCGCGTCAAAATGTCCGGGTGATATTGGAAAATATGCATTTCTGTCTCCACATTCTTTTACGGTGTTCGCTGGCCCATCCTGGATTTTCTGATAAACCAGCAAATATCCTCTGACTTTGCAGTCTTCACCGTCTCCAATGTACCTTTCCCGAAACCGAGAAGTTGCTGAAGGAAACGGAAGCCTATAATAAGCCATGGAAAAGCTTCTTTAAGAGAAGAGAGAAATGGTTCAATATCAAAATGCATCAATTACCTTCTTTCAGCTTATTCATCCGGTACATACTCTATCAGTTCAGACGGGTCTACCCCTAGTGTACGGGCAAGTTTGTTCAGTGTCGTCGTCGTCACTTCATGGTAGGGGTCTCTCCAAATCGTCTGGATAGTTTTATAGGCCATGTTCGACTCTCGTGACAGTCGGGACATGCTAAATCCTTTTTGTTGTGCAACCTCTTTGATCTTCAAGCGTATCATGACCTGTGTCCTTCACCAGTATTGAGAGGATTGTATCAATCTCCTACATTGTAGGGAACTACGCTTGTGCTCTTGGTATATTTTGTATTAGTATGTTAGATACTAGTATTCAAAGTACCTATCGACAAGCGAGAGGAATTATGCAGGGGAAAGATATGTTGACACTCTGGATACTGTTTTGTCGCATGGCCGAAAAGTAGGATACACTGTTTACGTTCTATGCTCGTGATCGTGAACAGGCAGAAGAGCAGGTAGAGAAGATACTGAAAGAGTACCCCTATGAGCGATTGGAACTCAAGGAGTATCCTCGTGGGTTTAGAATCGTCATGACGCACTTACCAGGGAGAATTGAAGAGGATAGAGTGTAGTGGGTTGATTTCCAGCAAGCCCTTCAACGCCTCAATTGAGAGGGCTGAAGGGCTTTTCTGTGGCTAGTTTCAGTTTCTCCAATTCAAAAGGAAGAAGCGATCATGCTATACTGCAAGCAGGTCTCATATGCGCCGTTGTCGCATCACGTACCTATGATTGGAGGTAGTATCACATGATAGCACGTTTGTGGAGAGGCTGGACAACGATTGAACATGCGGATGCTTACGAGAGATTGCTGCGAGAGCAGGTTCTTCCTGGCCTCAAGCTCATCGAGGGCTATCGAGGCGGATACATTCTGCGACAAGAAGGAACCGGTGAGGTCGAATTCGTCGTGATGAATTTGTTTGACTCGCTAGACGCAGTGCGAGCCTTTGCTGGGCCAGAATATACCATTCCTGTCTTTGAACCGGAGGCCAGGCAACTCCTCTCCAAAGTCGAGCCCATAGCGCGCCACTATGAGGTCAAAACCATGCCTGAGTGAAACAGAAGAAACAAGCATTTTCCCTCACTCACCTTCGTCGTAGATCACTCGAACACGTGGCCACTTGCGCAAAATTTGCTTGGAATGCAAGCGTTGAGCGAACTGCTCCCGTGTGACACGGCATGGGTTTCGACGCAACACCATGTTGAAGAGGTCAGAGAGGCCACAGGGAGCCTCAATATGGATATCATCAGGGGAGAGG
The DNA here is from genome assembly GCA_955652655.1 of uncultured Ktedonobacteraceae bacterium. Lineage (GTDB taxonomy): Bacteria > Chloroflexota > Ktedonobacteria > Ktedonobacterales > Ktedonobacteraceae > UBA11361. The sequence continues at coordinate 3,207 of CATPCK010000281.1, forward strand.
AGTCGTACAGCCACGCTGGTAGCCGTTTCAGGCCATGTACCTAC
>CATPCK010000282.1 GCA_955652655.1 uncultured Ktedonobacteraceae bacterium
CGGGTAGGTAGCTCAAGCTCTCGATTTGTGCATCTGTGGGAGTGCATATCATTTCGCGCGAGAGGGCGGGCTGCGACCGCACCTCTCGTCCGTTCCAGTTGGGATCGTCCTCACAGGCAAGATAGAGCTCGAATTGCCGCCGCAGGGCTGTTGTGAGATAGCCTGTAAATGTTGGAATTAAGTTGTTAGAGTTTCACCAATTATCCTGGCGAGAGCGTTTTTCCTCCTCTGGCTTCTCAAGCCAATTTCTGGGGAACTGGTCAAGGAAGAGCACCCTCTGATCAACAGACTAATTGCCAAAAAAACAACAACTTAATGTCAAGATTTACAGCCAAAGCGGCAGAAAAGCGACGCCAGATCGGACGCGCATGCCAGATTGAGAGCCGGTCGTACCCGTTTTCCATGGAGGCTGATGCGGGTTTTGCACGAGATATGCTCTGCGTTGACTCCCCGAATTTACACCCATCGAAATCAGCAAACCTGTCCAGAGGCGGCTTCTTTCGTCGTCAATGGTTGAGCTGCTCATTCTTCGCGTCAACTGCTTCCCATTCGCGTCGAAATATGCTCACTCTTCGCGCAAATTACCACCAGGAGCATCTATGGACCTGCAACAGAGCCCAACAATCACCGATCAACGCCCCGGCAAGCGTAACGAGTCGGAGCCGCGCCTGCATGGGCGCAGGCTGCTCGTCGCTCGTGTGGGCTGGATAGTGTTGACACTGCTCATCCTGACGCTCAACGCGGTCATGATCCCCAGGTATGACGCCGTATTGCAAGCCCAATGCCAGCCAGGGCCGACGTGCTTCGCCCTCCAGTTGACCGCCTACGATCGAACGCTTCTGCATCAATTTGGCCTCCCGCTCGGCTTCCTGGTAGCCTATCAGGTCATGCTGGACGCCGTCTCGGTCCTGATTTGCTGCTCATTGGGCGCACTGCTCTTCTGGCGCAAGTCTGCTGACCGGATGGCGCTTTTCTGTGCCTTTATGCTGGTCCTCTTTGGTGGCGCTAGTTTTACCAATATCCTTCAGAATACACTGATGCCGGTTTCTCCTGCCTGGTTTGCGCTGATCGGCACACTTGATGTCCTTGGGCAAACAAGCTTCATGATCTTCTTTTTACTCTTTCCCGGCGGCCGGTTTGTGCCGCGCTGGACTCGCTGGATTGTCCCCTGTGTCGTCCTCTATTGGATCTATTCGATCTTCCTCGCCAGCAGCCCCTTCAGCGCGAGCTCCTGGCTCAATCTTGTTTTTATCGCCTTACTACTCTGTATTGTGGGTGCGCAGGTCTATCGCTACCGCCGCGTGTCCACGTCCAGAGAGCGTCAGCAGACCAGGTGGGTCGTCTTTGGCTTCTCCATCGGCATCGTTGGCTTTGCGCTGTCGATCGTTCTTGGAAACGCCTTTCTCTCTTCAGCACTGCGGCAATCGAGTGTGCTCACAACGTTGGTGGGTGGAACCATCCTTTATGGTTTCCTGCTGCTGGTTCCGATCTCGATTGCCATTGCTATCCTGCGCTCGCGGCTTTACGATATTGATGTCGTCATCAACAAGGCGCTGGTCTATGGTACGCTCACGCTCTCGCTTGCGCTTGTCTATGCTGGGCTCATCATCGGCTTACAATCCCTGCTGGGCGCGGTCATCAAGCAGAATAACGATGTGGCTATTGTCGTCTCGACCCTCGCCATTGCCGCGCTGTTCCAGCCCCTCCGCCGCCGCATTCAACAGGTCATTGATCACCGCTTCTACCGTCGCAAGTACGATGCAGTTCGTATCTTGGAGGCATTCAGCGCCACTCTGCGCAACGAGGTGGACTTGAGAGAGTTAAATGAGCAGTTGCTAGCGGTGGTTGAAGAGACGCTGCAACCAGCGCATGTCTCGCTCTGGTTGCGCCCACCGGAGCGACCTGAACGAGCGCAGATAGCAAAAGATGAGTAGCAGCGGCGGTTGATGATCCGCTGGATGCGCCCACGCGGTGGTTGGAACAGCGTGGCTATCACTAAAGTCGAACAGATTACTCATCTAATACCTCGCGCGCGATATACAGCGGGCGGGCGCGCACCTCGTCGTAGATGCGCCCAAGATACTCTCCGATGATGCCAAGAAAAATGAGCTGTATTCCGCCAAGGAAGAGCACCAGGATCAGGGTAGAAGCCTGGCCAACAATAGCGCCGGTGAAGATACGCAGAAGGGCGGCAATCACAATCCCCACCAGGCTGATAGCGGCCAGCACAAAACCAAAGCTTGTCGCCAGTTCCAGGGGCAGATGACTGAAGCTGGTAATTGCGTCGAGTGAGAAACTTACCATCTTGAGCAGGGGATACTTGGTAGTTCCGGCAAAGCGTTCGTGTCGCTCGTAGAGTACAGCCTCCTGGCGAAAACCAACCCACGCCGAGAGGCCGCGCATGAAACGGTGATGCTCGCGCATCTTCACCAGCGCGTCGACGACCCGGCGATCGAGCAGGCGAAAGTCACCTGTGTCGCGTGGTATATTGATCGAGGTAATACGCGCCATAAGCTGGTAGAAGGCCGCGGCAGTCATCAGTTTGAATTTCGTCTCGCCATGGCGCCTGCTGCGCTGGGCATAGACTACCTCCGCTCCGTCCTTCCAGCGCGCGATTAATTGAGGAATAACTTCGGGTGGGTCCTGGAGATCAGAGTCTATGATGATGACAGCTTCACCATGTGCATAATCCAGGCCCGCTGAGATGGCTATCTGGTGTCCAAAGTTGCGGGAAAAGTCGATCACACGCACACGTGGATCACGGTTGTGAAGATCTTGCATTGTTCGAAAGGACCCATCACGACTGCCATCATTGATCAACACCAGCTCAAAAGATTCGCCTACTTCTTCCATTACCTCGATTACACGCTGGTAGAAATGCGGCAGGGTCTCCTCTTCATTAAAGACTGGCGCAACGATAGAATAAGCGGGGCGTACAGGCGTTGCACCGGTAATTTCTGCTGTCACAAGCTTATTCGAATTCATAAGTACCTTCTCCTCTCCTCTAACGAAGTGATTCCTTTGGTCTGTTGTTCTGTTCTTAGTATATACGTATACCTTCTCTTTAGTTGCTTGACCAGTGACTTCCAAAATAGTTAGCAGGTTTTTTGTATTTTTTTGATGTCTATCATACCTGTTTGTCCTCATTGAATCAACATTGGTAATCATTGAGCATTTACATCACACGCGCATTAGCCTCGTTCTCTTCCAGGAATAGTACCTCTGTCTTATCTCCGGAGCGATAGGTATAATGTATCAATAATGCCCCGGACAGAACATTACTAGCCATCATTCACAGGAGCTAATCCATATTGAACATTAATCAAAAAC
>CATPCK010000283.1 GCA_955652655.1 uncultured Ktedonobacteraceae bacterium
CTGCCGAGTGGCGTCCTCGCATCTGCACCGACCTCGAGCCAATGTTGAGAGGGATGTTCACTTCAAGAAAGAACTGGACTTCCTGATCTACATGCGTCGGCTGGCTGCTGGCGTGAAACCCTGAGTATACACCTCTTCCAGATCTTTCGCCGTCAAGATCCGCTTGAAGCGAGGATACGCCGTGCGCTCAATTGCCGTCATATGCTCAACATTTCCACGCCGTGTTGTATCGACTAGACACAACCATTGATTTCTGCTAATATAGCAATGCGGAAGTCAATACGGCAATTTCTTAGGACTTTTTTCTGCTAACGTTTCCGCTATCTCGCAAAATGCATTTCTGCTAAGGTTGTCGACACAAGTCTAAGACAAGGTGGTCCATGAAGCGGACAGCACACCCACCACTCTCACACGCAGGCCTTGAGGCGCTTGCTTCCTATGAGCACTGGTTGCGCGAGCGAGAAGATCTCGCGTCGGAATCTATTCGCAATTACCTGAGTGATCTGCGCCATTTCATCGCCTGGTATGAAACAGGGCGAGAAGCTCAGGCAAACAACTCCTTTACCCCGCAAGGAATCACCACCCCAGCACTGACGCGGTATCGGACCTATTTGCAGACTGTACAACGACAGAAACCGGCCTCGGTCAACCGTTCCCTCATCAGCTTGAAGCGCTACTTCGGCTGGGTCTTCCAGCAGCACGTCATTCCCTATGATCCCTCCGTCGCTGTCAAACTCGTGGGGCAGGAGGAGAGCGCCCCTCGACATCTAGACGATCAAGAAGAACAGGCCCTGGTGGCTGCTGTCACGAAGGTTGGAACTCTCCGAGACCGCGTCCTCATTGTCCTCTTGTTGCACACGGGCCTTCGGGCGAGAGAAATCTGCCGACTTCAGCATGATCAGGTGAAACTGGGCAAACGGAGCGGATTCCTGGAAATCATTGGCAAACGCAACAAATATCGCGAGGTGCCGCTGAACGCGACTGCTCGCAAAGTGCTGGAGGAGTATCTTCCCACCCTTCCACCTGACGCTGTCTACCTTTTTCCATCTGGCAAGACGAGAGATGCATTGTCAGAACGGGCCCTAGGCTACATCGTCAAAAAATATGCATCTTCTGCAAAACTCCCTGATGTCAGTCCTCACGATTTGCGACACCGCTTTGGCTATCGTATGGCTGAGTCCGTTCCACTGCACCGTTTGGCGCAGATCATGGGACATGACTCACTGGATACCACCAAGCTCTACATTCAGGGAACGAAGCACGATTTGCAACAGGCCGTTGAATCCATCGCCTGGACATAAGGGAGGGACCGGATATGCAAGACAATCTCATTGTTTTTCCAGAGCCCCCTCCAAGGGACAACGTCCAGCTCGTCGCCCCTATCCTACCTGTCCCCCTCACACAGCTCGTTGGCCGTGAGCACGAAGTGAAGGTGATTCAGGTACTGCTCTCGCGTCCAGACGTCCGCCTGCTTACGCTCACCGGCACGGCAGGTGTGGGCAAAACACGCCTGGCGTTCGAGGTGGCTCGGGAACTGGTGCATGAATTCGCGGATGGGGTTCACGTAGTCTCCCTCGCACCCATCAGCGATCCCGACCTGGTCATCGCAACCATCGCTCACCGTCTAGGACTCATGGAGAGCGGCTCTCAGCCGATATTGGAACTCCTCAAGATTGCTCAGCGCGACAAGCAGCGGCTCCTGGTCCTGGACAACTTTGAACACGTCATCGGGGCCGCACCACTGCTTGCCGAACTGCTGGAAGCCTGCCCTGATCTCAAGCTCCTCGTTACAAGTCGAGAGGTGTTGCGCCTGCGTGGCGAACACCAATTCGTCGTCCCACCCCTGGCGCTTCCAGCTCCCAGCCACCTCCCAGATGCTGCCTCGCTCCCCCATGTTCCGTCGGTGAAGCTGTTTCTCCAACGGGCACAGGCCATCCAATCCGATTTTGACTTGACAACCGAGAATGCTGCGGCCATTGCAGCGATCTGTATTCGACTGGATGGGTTGCCGCTGGCCATCGAACTGGCAGCAGCCCACATCAAGCTGCTGGCCCCACAAGCACTGCTTGCCAGGTTGGATCGTCGGCTGCATATCTTGACAGGAGGGGCACGCGATCTTCCTGAGCGCCAGCGGACCTTGCGCAATACGCTTGCCTGGAGCTATGAGCTGCTCACCCAAGAGGAGCAGCAGCTCTTCCGGCGACTCTCGGTCTGTGTTGGTGGCTGCACCCTGGAGGCGATTGAGGCGGTCTGTGTGGCTCTTGATGATGAAGCGGATCACGTGTTGGAAGCAGTGGCGTCACTCATCGACAAGAGCTTGCTACAACAAACGGAGCAGGAAGGGGCAGAGCCACGCCTCATCATGCTCGAGACCATTCGCGAGTATGGGTTGGAGTGCCTGGCAGTCAACGGAGAGATGGAGATCACTCGTCGGGCTCATGCTGACTACTACCTAGTATTAGCGGAGGAAGCGGAGCCCAAATTGGATGGTCCAGACCAAGTCGCGTGGTTGGAGCGGTTGGAGCGGGAGCATGACAATCTGCGAGCTGCTATGCAGTGGTCGCTGGAACCAGGTAAAGAGGGACACCGCAGAGAAATGGCCTTACGACTGGGTGGAGCGCTGCGGCGGCTCTGGATTGTGCATGGTCATTGGAGTGAGGGGAGGAACTTTCTGGAGCGGGCGCTGGCGGAAAGCAAAGGGGTGCCTGCAGCTGTGCAGGTAAAGGTGATCATCACTGCCGCGAACCTGGCCAATATGCAAGCCGATACAGATCGGGCAGAGGTGCTCGCTGAGAAGAGTCGGGAGCTCTGCCAGGAACTGGGAGACACACGAGGCCTCGCCCTTTCCCTCCGACTGTTGGCGGTGGTAGCCACAAGGAGAGGTGATCTTGCGGCAGCTCGTTCGCTGAACGAGGAGGCTCTGATGCTCTTCAGGGAGGTGGGCGACCAGGAGGGCGCTGGCTTGTCACTTTCCAACCTGGGGTGGCTGGCCATTATTCAAGGCGAGTACGCTAAAGGACGCGCCCTGTTTGAGGAAAGCTTGGCATTGCACAGGCAGGTGGGGAACAAGGAGGGTATGGCCCGTTCGCTCATAGGGTTGGCAGTGGCGCTCATTAATACGGAGGGCGATCCGGCGACCATACGCGCTCTGCTGGAGGAAAGTCTCGCACTCTCTCAGGAGGTTGGCAATAGGGAAGGTATTGAGACCTACTTCTTTCTTTCTGGTCAGTTAGCTCTCAGCCAGGGCGACATTGCCACGGCACGCGAACTCGCAGAGAAGAGTTTAGTGATCAATAGAGAGATAGGAAATCGGGAGGACATTGCCTATTCCCTCTTCCTTTTAGCACGGGTAGAGGCACGCCAGGGGCACTATGCGGCAGCATGTGCCCTCTACGAGCAGTGCTTGGCGATGGCGATAGAGGGGAACTCCAAGTGGAACATCGACTTATTCATGCAGGGGCTGGCGGGAGCGGTCGCGGCACAGGGAGAGCCAGCCTGGGCGGCACGGCTCTATGGTGCAGATGAGGCCTTTCGTGATGCCAATAGCAGAGCAATCATACCCGTCTATCGTGCCGAGTATGAGCATTCGGTGGCGGCTACACGCGCACAGCTTGGCGAGCAGGCCTTCGCTGCTACCTGGGCGGAGGGTCGGACGATGACATTTGAGCAGGTGCTTGCCGAAGAGGGAAAAGCGACTGTGTCCACGTCGATCGCGATAGGTTCGTCATTGTCTCCTCCAGCGCAGGGACCCAAATATCCTGCTGGACTCACCGCGCGTGAGATGGAGGTGCTGCGTCTGCTCGCGCAGGGCTTGACCAGCGCGCAGATCGCCGAGCGGCTCGTCATCGGCCTGGTCACCGTCAATTCGCATGTGCGCTCCATCTACAGCAAGCTGGGAGTCACCTCCAGAGCTGCGGCGACCCGCTACGCTCTGGAACACCACCTGTTGTAGGGCTTCTCCATCCTTCAAGGACGATTACCTCACATGGTTTAGCTTGGCTCACGGCGCCCTTCACAGTGTTCCTTTCATGCACTGGGCATCTCCTCATCCCTTCACAGTCGCCTCCTCAGAACTGAGGAGGCACCCACGTAGTTCTTGCTTCCTTCTCCTGACAAGAATTCCTCAGTTCTGACGATGTATTCTCAGCCATTACACGCTAGACTTATGAGCAGAAAGGCCGCAGTCGAAACGAGATCGAGGAGCACGAGCGCATGAAAGAACGCATGGGCGAAGCCTTCGCAGGTGCTGAGCGGCTCACGGTCATGGGCAGGCAACTGCATGCAGGCGATGCGGTCCCCGAATTCCGGCTGGATTACCTGGATTTGGCGGATCTGACCATTCGCACGGTTGGCCTGGCTGACTCGGCAGGAATGGTGCGCTTGCTCAACGTGGTGAACAGCCTGGAACGTCCGCTTTGCCAGCTTGTGACGCGACAGTGGGAAGCCCTCTGTGCAACGCTGCCACCAGATGCATGCATCTATACCGTGAGTATGGACTCGCCACAGATGCAAGCTCGTTGGCAGGATACTGTGGGCGTGCTGCACCAAGTCCTCTCTGCTCAGCGTAGTGAGCAGTTCGGCCAGGACTATGGCGTATGGCTTAAAGAGTGGCGTCTGTTACAGTTAGCCGTCTTTGTAATTGATCGGAAAGACGACATCGTCTATGTCGAGTATGTCGCCGATCAGCTTTGTGAGCCAGACTATGCAAGGGCCATGCAAGCGGTTCGGCAGTCTGCAAGGAAGGGTGATGAGGCCTAAGAGGCTCCTGCACCTAGGAAAGGAGCGTTCCACCATGTCACCCTCACACCTCTCTCGAATGGGAACGTGGATCGCGCTGCTTACCTTCTGAAATCAGACCAAAGCGCTTGTACATTTCGTCGGCGGACCTCATAGGCCAACACAAAAAGAGGATTAATGATGGAAATAGCGGCCAAAATATTGATCGTCGGAGGTGTGCTGAATCTTGCGTACAGCTTCTTGACAGGGTTCTTGCTCGCAAACACACGAAGGAGGAGTCCAGCGGCGTCCAAGTATCTTGTCTTCGCTCATGTAGGTCCGCTCATGCAAGGACCAATGCTTCTTAGCCTAGTGTTTGCCGTGATCTTATCTCCTCTGCCTACAGGCGTCAAGACGCTCGCCGCGTCGCTTATGGTTGCGGAGTCGGTGTTCCTAGCGGCAAAAGACACCTTGAACTGGGTACAGGGGATGAAGGATGAGTTTGTCGAACGACCCCCAGGTGTTGTTCTCGGCGGAATCTCGGTTCTTCTCGGCATGGGAGGACCCAGGGCCGAGATATGTGTAAAAATGGGACATAGGGATAACGGGTAAAAAGTACATTGTTTGGTGC
>CATPCK010000284.1 GCA_955652655.1 uncultured Ktedonobacteraceae bacterium
AGGTATACTATCCACGACGTGCAGGGGCAAAAATCAGTCGAACTTCTTTGGTGATCACCCTCTGTGCAATCCTGGGCCTCCTGGGTTCATTGCTGCTGACAATGACTGAGAACTACAACAGCGCGCAGCAAAGCGCTATCACCATTACCGCTAACCCCCCTGAGTTGGTGACAACCGGTACCACTTCAACTGTTTCACCTACATCCAAGCCAACACCAGCAGCACCGAAGTTTTCACCAACGAATTTACAATTGCCAATCCTGCCGTTTCCAACGTTGTTGTGGGAACAGATTGCAGCACTCCAGTCGCATAATCGTTTCCTTTACACGGGTAACCGTTACCTCCCTGAGATTGCGCTGACGTTTGATGATGGTCCAAACCCCTATTACACGCCACAGGTGCTGGCTATTCTCCAACAATATGGAGTGAAGGCTACCTTTTTTTGCATCGGCCGGCAGGTAGCTCACTACCCGGACCTGGTCAAACAGGAATACGCGGATGGAAATCTTGTGGGTAACCATAGCTGGTCACACCCCAACCTCGCGTTGCTCTCTAGCAACGAAATAGACTCACAGATCAATCTCACTTCCAACGCTATCCAACAGGTGATAGGAGTGCGACCGACGTTTTTTCGTCCGCCATACGGCGTAGTCAATGCGAGAGTGCTGTCAAAAGTCAACCTGCTTGGCTTGACGACTATTATCTGGAACGACGAAGCACGTGATTGGGCTACCCCTGGTACAAGCGTCATAGTCAGTCGCATTCTCAACCTGGCAGGAGATGGCACCATTATCCTCATGCACGATGGCGGCGGTGATCGCTCACAGACGATTGCCGCGCTGCCAACAATTATCACCACACTGCGACTGCTTGGGTATCGATTTGTGACGCTACAACAAATATTGAAAGATTTACCCAAACGCCCGGCTTCAACCCAGGCACCTATTTTTGTGCCTACACCTATTTCATCACCTTCACCAGTGGCCAGCCCTGGTCCATAATGAACAAGTGATTTGCGGAGGTAGCTAATCCCCATGCTGGAATTCTAATGTGTGATATTATAACTGGTGAAGTTTGCAAGAATAGGAATGGGTAACTTACTTGGCCAAATTAGACGATGTTGAACTTAGTGAGCGGATCTTTTTGAAGGGGTATCCTTTCTGGAAGTACGCATCTCGCACAAACGACCCTGTTAGTTCATCGATGACGCCCCTATACAAGCCGCCAGGCGAATGCACTGTCGCACTGGTAACTACAGCAGGGCTTAGTCTTCCAATACAACCTCCCTTTGATACCTCGATAAGGATAGGGGACACTTCGTTTCGTGAAATTGCTGGTGATGTATCTCCCCAGTTACTTGAAATGAACCATAGGAGCTGGGCATTTGACCAGACAGGCGTTTTACGCGACCGGAACCTGGCCTTTCCGCTTGATCGCTTGCGCGAGATGCAAACTCGTGGGGAAATTGGGGCAGTTGCCCAGCACCATTATAGCTTTATGGGTTCGATTGCCGGGCCTAGAAAGTTGATCAACGAAACTGCGCCGGAAGTAGCAAGACGCCTTGCCGACGAGCATGTAGATATTGTCTTGCTCACACCTGTCTGACCGATGTGCAACCAGTCCGTGGGATTGATTCAGCGTGCCATCGAATATGCAGGTATCACAACGGTATCGATCTCGCTGCTGCGCGAAATTACTGAGAAGATTCGTCCTCCACGGGCATTGTTTGTGCCTTTTCCCCTCGGCTATCCTCTCGGTGAACCCAATAACCCCGATCTCCAGGTGCGCATCATGCGTGCTGCATTCTCGCTGCTGTCACGCAGCGATATTCCAGTGCTGGAAGACTTTCAAATTTGATGCAGGTCATGAAAAGTAGAAATTCCTGACACAAGATGTCAGGATTACGGTGCTACCATACTTCTGTATCATCTCGGGCAAAGGGACAGAGAATATCAGTCTTTTGACACGCTCTATGCCGAGGGGCAACGGCAAGAAGGGACAGAAAATGATGTATCATTTGTTAGACGATTTCTCGATCTCACCCTTGCTCAGAGCAATGGAAGCAAATGTCTATGAGGCATGGACACGCTTAGGCCGTAGACTAGGAGCGGTGGTTCATGATGAACCAGAACTGCTGTGGTTTATCTCAGGGCTGCCTTTTCACCTTGCGAACGGAATCGTCAGAGCTCACTTCCCATCTGACACGGTAGAGGAAACCCTTGAGGAGAGGCTCACACAGCTCCGCGTTTAACGCCTACTTCTGGCAAGGAGAGCAGTAGCTGAATTGTGTTTCCTTATGTATATGAAGCTACATGTTGCGGCGTATATGTATGCTTCAGGAACAGAATTCCTCTATTGTTCCAAGGAGAATCGCGGCACAGAGCTCTACTTGATCGAGATCAGCCCACTCGACTATAGCATGTGCTCCCTCTCCACCAGGACCAAAAACGACGGTTGGTATGCCCACTGCGGTCAGTAGTGCAGCATCCATCCAGGCGCTTGCACTCGTTATTGCTGGCTCATGCCCAAGCACCGTACGCGCCTTCTCACGCACAAGCTGGACAATACGTTCACCCTCCTCCACCTCGAAAGGTTCACGAACAAGCGTCGTTCTCATAGTGGCTCTGAAAGCGGGGTCTGCCGCGGCGATGCGATCAAAAATGTGCTGTATCTCTGTCTCGACGGTCTCCCGCGTTTCGCCCGGAATGGTACGCCGCTCGATGCTTAACCTGCAATGGTCTGGATATGTCGAGAGTCCCTGGCCTCCTTCAATCAGCGAAGCGTGTACCGAACCACTTGATAGCAGAGGATGACCCGGGGAAGCGCGTAGAGAGTGATCAAGCTCCTCCAGACCAATGAGCACTTTGCCCATCTTTACGATGGCGTCAACGCCGAGCTCCGGTAGCGAACCATGAGCGGCGGTACCCATTGTCTCAACCTCTAGCCAGGCAAAGCCCTTATGGGCAATACAAATATCCAGTTCAGTCGGTTCGGTGACAATCGCGGCATCCGTACGATATTGTTTCACGACCGAGCTTGTGCCAATGCTGGCAAACTCTTCGTCCGAGACAGTGGTGAGGATCACATCTCCTCGCAAGCTCAGTCTCTTTGCTCTTGCCGCTGCAACCATGATGGAAGCCAGCCCACCCTTCATATCATAGGCGCCCCGTCCATAAAGGCGGTTGCCTTCGATAACGGGTTCATGAGGTCGCTCCATATATGCCACTCCAACGGTATCCATATGGGCATTGAGCATGAGCGAACGACCGCCACCAGAGCCACGCACGATACCAATGACGTTGGGC
>CATPCK010000285.1 GCA_955652655.1 uncultured Ktedonobacteraceae bacterium
CCAGCTCCTCTCGGATGCTGGTGAGGCTTCTCCCAGGAAAGCGCTCGGAGAGCGCAAACGTTAAGGCTTCCAGGGGATGCTGTCCTGGAACCATCGGCTTGAGATAGATCCACCTGTGGCTGTGCGGAAGCCGCCCCTGTTCCAGTTGCGGAAGCAGTCCCGCCAGGACGGCGCTCGACTTGCCTGATCCACGCGGTCCAATGACCGCCAGGAAACGAGGGGCAGGCTGCCCTGACTGAGCTGCGAGCAGCACCTCTCGCAGCGCATCCACCAGCGCGTCGATACACTGTTCTCGTCCGAAGAAATCTCCCGCGTCTTCTCTCTGAAAGGAGCGGAGCCCTTTATAGGGATGGCGTGGGTGCGGTGAGGGAGCCGTGAGAGGGGGGGCCGTTTCAGGGTGCGCGGAGGAAGAGGCCTGCAGGGAACGCAGTTCCTTCACCAGCGTATGGAGCGCGTGTGGGTACCGCTCCCCGCGCGCATCGATCCCTGGTGGTCCTCCCCAGCCGGGGGGGAGCGCCTCCATCCACGTCTCCCCATGGATCCACACAGGATACACGGGTCGCTGATACATCTGGGCAATGCTCAACGCAGCTTTGACAGAGCGAGCGCCTCTGGCATGAGGGGATGCGACGAGAAGAAGAGCTGAAGAAGCGCGTAGAGCTCTTTGGAGGGCTTCGTCCCCATCGGCAGGACCGGGACGGCTTCCTTCCTGCTCAGCCCAGAACGAGAAGCCCTGTGCGGCTAAATCAGCTGTGAGGAGGGTCACCTGCTCAGCGTCTTCTCGTGCAGAGGAAACGAAAAGAAAGGAAGCATGTTCTTTGTTCATAACCTGTCTCGGCACGGACCCCCATCGCCTTCCGTCCGGTGATCGGGGGTGGGAAATGCCGCCCTCCTTTCTCGTGAAGAAATCGTCACAGGCACCGTTGCGGCAGGCAATCTGATGTGCCATGAGGAGCACTCTACTGAAACGCCAGCACCACGGCGCTGATGTTGTCTTTCCCTCCGGCCTCATTTGCCAGTCCGATCAACTCTGCACAGGCTTCTGGTGGGCTATTCCTGCTCACCGCCATGGCCAGCTGTCGCTCAGGAAGTTCACTCCAGAGCCCATCACAGCACAGCAGGAGGCGATCTCCCGGCTGCACGAGGCAGGTCGTCATATCCGGGCATGCCCTCTCCGGCTGCTCTTCCCCCAATGCCCGCAGGATCTTATGGCGCGCCGGCGAGCTGTGCATCTCTTCGGGCGAGATAACGCCGGCTCCTGCGAGGACTGTCACCAACGAATGGTCCTCTGTCAGCGGAGTGATCGAGGGCTCGGAGGCGGAAGAGGGGCGCAGCAGATAGGCGCGGGAATCGCCGACATGGGCGATCAGGAGATGGTTGCCCTTGACCACAGCGGCGAGGCAGGTCGTGAGCATATCCGCGTACTCCTGCTTGCGGCGGCCGACCTCTCGGATGCGGGTATGGGCAGCAAAGAAGGCCCGCTGGAGCTGTATGATGGGAGCAGTGAGAGCTGCAGGCTGACCATCAAGGTGCGAGACCTTCCCCCCAGACCGAAACGTGCTTTCAGCCGCCTGTTGAGGTGGTGCCCATGCAGAGTAGTAGGCGGCAGCGATCGTCTCGACCGCCAGGCGGCTTGCGACCTCACCAGCTGCATGGCCTCCCGCTCCATCTGCGAGGAGGTAGAGCCAACCGAACTGTGCGGAGAGTAGCTGATCCACCGGTTCGTAGCGGGCAATCGCATCTTCATTGTGCCCACGGACACGACCGGGGTCTGTACGACCCGCCGCGATCACTCGCAATAGGGGTCCGTCAGGCGAAACGTTCTGCTGCTGCATGGCATTTCCTTTCAGTGACACTCTGCTTCAGTCGCAGAGATATGAACCCAGGCCTCCAGCCCTCCGACAGCAAAAGGGAGTGCCAGGGGCCGACCAGACTTCCCGGCACTCCCGTAACAGCTTCAGAGAAGATATTACCACAGATGTGCGGAAACCTGAAACCTCCCTGGCCTAAAGGTACGGGGGGGGTTCCTGTCCCACCTCCAACGCTTCCAGTTTACCTCGACAATAGAGGAAGACTGGCTCTTGCCGCTGCGGATCAAGACTTTATGACCGACGGACGCGCGACTTCCTCCAGGGTTACCGAAGCTTCGGGGCAGCGCATGCCCATCTCACGCCGCGTTGTTGTATGCACTCTATTGCGGTCAGAAGGCGCGGCTACGCACCTTCCCAATCTTTGGGGCAAGGTCATTGGCCCAGGAAAGCGGCCTCGGGAAGCACGATCTTTCTGTATCGGTCGAGCCGTGTGGAGAAGCTGGTCTTTCCCCGGCAGAGTTCATCGGACAGGCTTTGTCCTGCTCAACCCTTGGTCGAAAGGGTCTGGAAAAATATTAACATATAAGGAGGGACGGCGCTTCCTCCCCATGCCTGAAAGCAGGGTCTCCGCGCCGCGTTCCGATGAATGGGAGAGGGCTTCCCGCGCCGGTTTGTTCAGAAGAGGTCAGGTTTTTGCATGTGGAACTGTATCTCTCGACTATCATTGCTCGTTATAATAGAGAGCCCTCATCTTGTGCAGCATGAGTGGAGTTGATGGAAGTCCTGCGTGCACAAGCGGAGTGGAATTACCAATGACTGAAGATTACGGCCATTGAAACGCCGCCTCATGGGCGTCATGGCACTTCACTGCTGGGACGAGGGAGAAGGTTCTTATCACTGTGGATCCTGGTCAAGAGGTTCAATTTGCAGCAAGAGCAGTTCATTTTACCTGCGGGCGTGACCGTGCGGGACCCCCAGGGAAACCAGTATGTCATCGAGGGCGTCCTGAGGAAAGGGGAGTTTGGGGCGGTCTATCTGGTGAGGCAACGGAGTCAAGAGCTCCATTTGTTTGCTTTGAAAGAGGCCATTCACCCCAATAAAGGCGATCGCGAACGCTTTGCCTTTGAAGGCGAGGTCCTCACACGGCTCAATCATCAGGCCCTGCCACGTGTGCATCGCGTCTTCGAATATGACAAACTCAAGCGGGTGTATTTGCTCATGGACTATATCAAGGGACGCAACCTGGAGGTCTTACGCAGAGAGCAACCAGGAACATGTTTTCCCTTGCCCCAGGTCCTGGTCTTACTGGCTCCCATTGTGGATGCGCTGAGGTATTTGCACACGCAAGACCCTCCCATCGTGCATGGAGACATCAAACCCGCCAACATTCTCGTCCCCGCAGGAGGGGGGGAAGCGATGCTGGCCGATTTTGGGTCGGCCAAAGAATATGTCCCCGGTACGGCGACCTCCTTTCTCGGTCGTTCGTCTGGCTATACCGCACCTGAGCAATACCGGACGGGGACCACTCCCTCAACGGATCTGTATGGTCTGGGGGCCACCCTCTACGTGCTGTTGACCGGGTCAGCCCCCATTGATGCCCCCTCCCGGCTCCTGGGAAGGTTGAATGCAGGAGTCGATCCTCTTACGCCAGCCAACCTGCTCAAGCCCACCGTTCCTCTGGCTGTGGCCCAGGCTCTTCAGCGAGCTCTGTCGATCAACATGGCTGACCGCTTTGAGACCGTCGAGGAATTCTGGCAGGTGTTGCTGGCCCATGGCACGCAGCAGAGACCCCATGCTGCCTCGAGAGATCTCTCTCAAACTTCTCCTCCCGAGCAAGGTATCGAGGACGGTGGTCCCGAGTCTCCACAGAAAGAGCACATGGCTCCCCACGCGAAAAAACGGGAAGCATTGCGTATCCTGGCTGGCTTTCTTGTCATGGGAGCGATTGGCATCGCGTTCTTCTCTGCTCTCAGGGGCTTGACCGTTCTGCTTCTCTGCTGCCTGGGCGTGCTTCTCCTCTCACTGGGTGCGCTGCTGTATGATTTCTCCTCACTGGCACGCACGTTGCAGAAGAACCCGGCATCTGTGCAAGGCAAGAAGGAAAAATAGCTGCCTCAGGACATTTGGAGTCTGAGACTCCCTGGCCTAAAGGCACAGGGGTTCTGGTGTTCCTTCCACGCTTCCTGACTGCTTTTGAAGCGATCAGGCTCTTGTGTGGGTCTA
>CATPCK010000286.1 GCA_955652655.1 uncultured Ktedonobacteraceae bacterium
GTCGCTCCGATTCAGGAGATCGCCGGCAAAGTACGCGCGGTCTTCGAGCGGATTCACTCCCCAGAGAGCAGCCCCCTGTTGAACTTTGACGAACGGGACTTGCTCACCTATGCCGAGCGAGCCGGGTTCGCAGAGATTCACCTGGAACTCCAGGCAACCATCAAGCAGCCGAAGCCGCTCGATTCCCGCGATGCAACCACCAGCCCGAAGTGGGAAACGCTCTTGAAGTCGTCGGGCAATCCGTTGAATCCCACGCTGGGAGAGGCCTTGGCGCAAGCGCTGTCGCCTCAAGAAGCCGAACGATTCACAGCCTATCTGCGTCCCCTGGTCGAGACCATGCAGGGGCATGAGCGACAGGCAGTGGCATATCTGTGGGCGGTGAAGCGCTAAGGTGAGTACTCAGTCCCCAGGCCGTCTTTGCATTTTGCAGGTAGGGCGACGGGAACACCCCTGACAAATCCTGGGGACCTTCCCGTGTTCCCCGCTCATTTCGTCACTGTTTCCAACTCTGAAACGCCGGGAAAGAATGGAGACACAGCGTATTTTTTACCAACGGTCAGGAGGTCATTCCTTGAGCACCCAATCACTACGAGAGAGCCAGGCGACATTGACCGGTGCGGTCCCTGTTCTGCCTACAACCGATCTCAGTCAGGCGACCAGCTTCTATGGGCAACTAGGCTTCCAGGTCTTACATCAAGATGCTGAGTATGCCATTGTCAAACGAGATGGCGTGGAACTCCACGTGTGGCTCTGCCCGGACCGGACCCTGGCCGAAAATAGTTCGTGCCGCATCCAGGTGACCGGAATTGAGGCGCTCTACCAGGAGTATCAAACCAAGGGACTGCTGGCGTCCAATGCGGCGGTGAGAGCCAAACCCTGGGGAACGAGAGAGTTTGTGGTCTTCGACCAGGACCGTGTCCTGATTACCTTTGTCGAGCGTGTTCCTTAAGCAAGAG
The DNA here is from genome assembly GCA_955652655.1 of uncultured Ktedonobacteraceae bacterium. Classification (GTDB taxonomy): domain Bacteria; phylum Chloroflexota; class Ktedonobacteria; order Ktedonobacterales; family Ktedonobacteraceae; genus UBA11361. The sequence goes on from CATPCK010000286.1 coordinate 957, forward strand.
AGAGTGGTTTGCCACTGCCTTGAGACAATGCCATGCTCGGCTACGAGGGAGAGGTCTTCTCGTCGAAGAGCTTCTATTCATCTTGCAGAAAGAAAGGGGTGTGCGACGAATCATGCAGCACGTCGAGGTGGTCAGCATTGCCGGCTGCGCACTCTGGACTGCGCGCCAGGGCAACGGACCCGCGCTGGTCTGTTGCCACGGTGGTCCTGGATTGTGGGATTACCTGGAGCCCGTGGCAGCAATGGTTGATGACCTGGCGACGGTCTATCGCTACGACCAGCGCTCCTGTGGCCGATCCACAGGAGGTCCTCCCCACGACGTTGCCACCGCCGTCGCTGACCTTGATGCCTTGCGCGAGCAGTGGGGTCTCTCACAGTGGATCGTCCTGGGGCATTCCTGGGGAGCCACGCTGGCTCTCGCCTATGGCCTCGCACATCCCGCTAGGCTACGCGCGCTGATCTATCTCTGCGGGACGGGCGTTGACGCTTCCTGGCACGCCGAGTATCGCGCCAATCGAGCGGCGTTGCTCAGTCCAGATGAACAGCGCCAACTCACCGACCTGCGAACGTGCCTCGCCACCGCGCAGGAAGCCGAATTTGACGCGGTCGAGCGAGCGTACTGCGAACTGGCGTGGTCCACCGACATCGCTGACCGCGCACACGCACGGGAACTGGTTCGGCAGCTGTTCGTCGATGGCCTTCACGTCAATTTCCAGGTCAATGAGCTGCTTGGCAACGACACGGGTCGCTTCACCCAGCAAAGCACCTTGCCCGAACAGCTCGCCACCCTGCGGGTCCCCACGCTGGTCATCCACGGGGAACGTGATCCTCGCCCCGCCCGCGTCGCCCGGCAACTCGCCGAGAGCATCCCGACCGCCAGCTATGTCGAGCTTCCCCACATTGGGCACCTGCCGTGGCTCGAACAGCCTGACCTCCTGAGAGGCGCCCTCCGGCCATTTCTTGAGCGTCTCTCATAGAGCCGTTGAAGAGCCGCTATGGTGCCGCTCATTCCAACCTGTCGTGATCGTTCGAGACTTGGTACGCAGAGGACAGACAGGAAAAAGCCGTGAGGATCCTTAGTAGCTCTTACTTATTGCAAGAGTCCTGCCAGATTGGCTCCGTTCTCGGCATTTTGGAAGTTGCCACACCAGGCAAGCAGGCGACTGACGCGCACCGCATTCTCGGGCACCTTGTAGCCACGCATGGTGCGATAGCGCTCTTTGATCCACCAGCCGATGGCACGCTCAGAGGCATGTTTGGTGCCATCGAGTGTTTCTCCTTTGGGTCCTTTCCATGTGCGATAGCGCGTCAAGCGATGCCACAAGTTCCAGCGATCCAGAAACAACAGGCGCAGGCGATAGGCCACACTCTGATGCTCTCCTTCGTGCGGCGGCGAGGCTTGCAGATAGCGCCGATGCATCGCTTCCAATTCACTCGCCTGCTCCCGTTGTCGACTCTTGACCAGTTCGCCTAAGCGGCGCAAGTCAGCTGCCGCCTGCTCTGGACTGACTCCAATCGCTTTGAGCGACCCATCACCATCTTTGGCCACCAAGGGCTGGTAGCGTTCAATCAAGGTGTCGGTATTGCGCAGCACATGCGCTTTACAGACTTGATGCTGCACGCCCACCTCGTCAGCCACCGTCTTCAACCCATCAGCGTCGTCGGTGACCACCACCGTGGCTCCCACACTCGTGGCGATCGGCTCAATCCAGTCCTTGAGCGTCTTGATGTCTTCCGCTGGGAGGGCATCAATCGTTAAGGCCAGGCCGCTGATCGCATCAACCGTGATGCCCAGCGGCAACCACTCGCCCTTGCATTTCACACCGGTCAGATCGCCTCCCAGGGCAGCGGTTTTTACTCCAGCAAACACCTGATCTCGCTTGAGCCCAGGCACTAGCTTTGCCGCCTCTTGCACCGAATCATAGATGCGACTCTTACAGAGAGACACTCCAAGGGCTTCTAACGCTAAGGAGGTCGCCCCATAACTTAACCCCAGCAGATACAGCATCACTGCCAGCCCTTTCACTCGTTGGGAGGTCTGGGCATGCGTGGTCCCTTCAGGATAGACTCGA
>CATPCK010000287.1 GCA_955652655.1 uncultured Ktedonobacteraceae bacterium
ACCCCAACTCATTGTTCTGTCTCTCCACCAATTGCTCTGTTTAAATCTCCTTAGGTTGATGCCTATTAGGGCCGATCAATCGGCTCCTGCGGCTGTCCGGATGATTTTGGTAAAAGCCATAATTGTCCTTGTGATTGGATTCTGCCACGAATTGATGACATTTACCAGTGGCAGAAAAGACCTTGATACACACAAGCAGCCATCCAGAAAAGTGCCAGGGTATCATACAATAGAAGAGACCTTTCTGAAAGCGCTCGATCTGGAGGAACACTTCAAGATGAGCCTCGCTCAGAACACAGGCGACCACAAGCACCGATGGAGGAGAAAGCAGACAGGCTATGGATGAACAGCACCAGCACCGCGCACCCGGCAGATATGGCATAGACGAGATCGAGGCGAACCGCCTGGAACGATGGCCCAATGCTCATCCCGAGCGGGATTACATCGTGCATCTGGAGCTTCCAGAATTCACCTGCCTCTGCCCCCAGTCCGGCTTCCCCGATTTTGCCACCATTACTATCGACTACGTGCCGGATCAGCACGTAGTCGAACTGAAAAGTTTGAAGCTCTCTATCAACGGCTATCGCAATCGGCAGATCAGCCACGAGGCAGCGGCCAATACGATCCTGAACGAGTTGTTTGCCTTGCTCTCCCCGCGCTGGATGCGCGTGGTCGCTGATTTCAGTGTGCGCGGCAATATCAAAACGATCATCTTCGCCGAGCAATCCGCACCCGACTACCAGGGAGCACGCCCGGAGTACAGACGCTACCTGCCAGGTGGGGGACTCTAACCAGGCTCGCTTTCGGCCGCAACCCGTCGCCAGAGAACCGGACTGAAATTCGTTCGATAGTCGTAGGTGTCAAGGTGTTCTCGCCGCTTGAGGAACCCAACCACCAGGTAGGTCAAGGGCGTGGCCACCACTTCGTACAGGACCTTGAACACCCACTGGGTGAGGATGGCCGTGAGCATCAATGGCGGCGGGATGATCCCCCAAAAGGCGATGCTGATAAATATCACGGTGTCGAGGCCCTCACCGATGAGCGTCGAGCCAATGGTACGTGTCCACAACCAGCGCCCCCGGGTGGCAATCTTTAACTTGGCAAGCACAAATGAGTTGGCAAATTCACCCACCAGGTAGGCCGTAAACGAGGCCAGGAGCAGGCGAGGAGTGAAGCCGAGGATGGTCTCGTAGGCGGCCTGATCGTGCCAGAACGGCGCAGCTGGTGCCAGGCCACCCAGGACAATCGCAATCACCGCGAGCAAGTTACAGGCGAATCCCAGCCAGATGACCCGCCTGGCTGCTCCATAGCCGTAGACCTCGGTCAGGACATCCCCGAACAGGTAGCTCAGCGGGAAGATAATAATGCCTGCGGGTACCAGGAACCCCAACAGGACGATCAGTTTCACGGCAATGATATTGGCTGTCAGAAGACAGGTGACAAAAAGAGCGGCGGTGACGACAAACCAGAATGAGACTTTCATATCTTTCCTCCCATTGTTCCGAAGTCGCATACCGAAGGACGGTGTGCTAGTACTCTATGATGCCAGAGGCAGGGAGTCAATCGGGTCTTGCGGCCCTTGCTCAGCCTTGCCTCTCCATACGCATAGTATACGAAGTGTGACTCGGAAACAACACTCCGCAGGTCTTTCGAGGGTAAGCAGGGCGTGTATGGAACCTTCCATCAGGTCCAAGAACTCTCGTTACCCCCTGTAAAGAAAAAGGGAGCAAAACATGATGCGCCCCATTTACCAAGTTGTTACCTGAAATTGAGCTTCTATTGAGTTACAACGGCTATCATCAGAGTAGCATCAGGGAAGTTGTGGTACAGTATTGCTTAGAGAGGATAGAACGCGGGATAGGAAAAACCAGGCGGAAGGCGAATGTATGGCAAAAATCACAACAACGGAGGTAGGCATGTGGCAACTCGCATCTTATTGGTAGATGATGATCTGCAGATCCTTCCCTTACTCCAGCGAGGTCTGGCTTATGAGGGGTTCGAGGTGTATACTGCGGTGGATGGCGAGGCCGGCCTGGCTGCAGCCAAACAGTATCAACCGCATATTGTGCTGCTGGATATCACTATGCCGGGCCTCGATGGTTTTGAAGTATGCCGCCGCTTGCGACTCCAGGAGGATATCGCCATCATTATGCTCACAGCACGCGACGAGGTCACGGATAAGGTGAGCGCGCTGAACCTGGGGGCCGATGACTACGTGCCCAAACCGTTCGCCTTCGACGAACTGGTGGCTCGCGTCCGGGCCGTGCTGCGCCGCCACAAGGTAGGAGGTGAACCCCTGGTCTATGCTGACCTGGAACTCGATCAAGCGACCAGGGAAGTACGCCGGGCCGGCCAGCGGATAGAACTGACCGCCCAGGAGTACACTCTCCTGTTGTACTTCATGCGCCACCCCAGGCAGGTCCTGGGCCGGGAGCAGATCCTCGAGCGCGTCTGGGGATACCACACCGAGATCGACTCCCACGTGCTGGAAGTGTACATTGGTCATCTGCGCCAGAAGCTCGAGGCACACGGAGGCGCCCGCCTGATCCAGACGATGCGGGGCTATGGCTATGCGCTGAGGGAATAAGCTCATGTATATTCGCACTCGCCTGACCCTGTGGTTTCTCTTCATCCTGGCGTTGATGCTGGCGACGTTTAGCGCGACCATCTACCAACTCACCCGCAGTAATCTGCTAGGATGGGTAAACCAGGACGTGCGCCATCAGGCTGCGGTCCTACATGCGACCATCCACCTCTGTCCTGCATCAGCGACGCTCTGCGTACCGCAACTGGATGTCTTCAACGCGCCAGATATCTACTTGCAGGTGCAAGACCTGCGTGGGACTATACTGGCCAGTTCGGGCAATCTCGGGAAGCATACGCTGCCCCTCTTGCGTGATGCCGTCGCAGCGGACCAGGTCAAAGAGGTGTCAGTAGGCAACATGCCGCTCTTCGTGTACGGCCAACCTGTTGTGATCAACCACCGGCTGCTGGGGTATATCATCGCGGCCCGCTCTCCCCAGACCGTCTATGTTGCGCTGCACCAGCTGAATCAGCTCTTCTACCTGGGAGTCGTCGTGGCATTCGGACTGGCGGGACTCGCGGTCTGGTTGCTGGTGCGCCGGGCGATGCTGCCCCTTGAGTACCTGGCGAGCACTGCCACCGAGGTTGCGGTCACCAAAGACCACTCCCGTCGTCTCTCTCCCCGGGGACATAGCGATGAAATCAGCCGCCTGGCATATACCATTAATGGCATGCTGCAGGCACTTGAGGACTCCTATCAAGAGGTACAGAAAGTCAACGACCTCCAGCGTCACTTTCTGATCGACATGTCGCACGAACTCCGTACGCCCCTGACGGTCATGCTCTCCTCCCTCGATCTGATTAAGAAGGTAGGAGCAACGGACCCGGAGTTCCAGGCCAGTTCCCTGGAGCGCATGCAAGTAGAAGCCGAACGCATGGCTCGCATGGTCACACAACTGCTCATCCTGGCCCGCTCTGATGCTAATGTCACAGCGGCCCACGAACCTGTCCTCGTGAGAGATCTGGTGGCCGACATCTGCAGGCAGCGACATCCGACTGACGGCGTACCCACCCTCGAATGCCGTGATCTGGAACTGTTAGAAGGTGCGCTTGTCTGGGGCAATCCCGACTACTTAAAGCAACTGTTTCTGATCCTGCTGGACAACGCCTTCAAATATACCCCGGCCAACGGGAGGGTAGAAATTGTTGGGAGTCTGCACGGAGGAACGGTCACGATCACGGTGGCCGATACTGGCATTGGCATTCCCTCGAGCGACCTGCCCAGGATTTTCGATCGCTTCCACCGGGCCGAAAACGCCCGCTTCCAATCAGGTGCGGGCCTTGGCCTTGCCATTGCCCAGCGCATTGCGGAGCAGCACGGGGGGAAGATTGAAGTCGAAAGCGAATTAGACCAGGGCAGTCGCTTTATCATCACGTTACCCCTCCTCTGAGGGGCTGACTTTGTTGGCGAAGGAAAGAACAAGTGCAACACGACGGCATTGACCCAACCAGGGCGCACACCTCATTTCCACCAGACCTGCCATTAAGCCCTTTTCCCGTCCGTAGCGGACAGGTCAATCCAAAGAGCATATAATGCCCACCCCATTTACCAAGTTGTTACCTGAAATTGAGCTTCTATTGAGGTACAGCGGCTATCTTTAGAGTAGTAACAGATGAGTACCTCAGCTCCTCAGAAAAACCAACCAGAATATATGTGTGGTACTCACTCGACGGCACCAGTTCTTACATAGGAGGACACTCATGATGGTATTCCCGAAACGTGCTTTCTTCGTGGTCATCGGACTTGTTCTTATGATGATTGTCAGCGCTTGCGGCAGCACTACCAGTACCGGGTCAACTCAGAACACCCCCGCTGCCACCGTGACGCCTACTACTGCCAGTACCTCCACCGTTCAGACGGCTCAAGCCACGGTGAACGGGAAAGCCACGACGATCTTAACCAATGCACGGGGCATGACATTGTACTACTTCACTCCTGATATTCCGGCGAAGACCGCCTGCACTGGCGGTTGCGCGAAGGCCTGGCCCCCACTGCTCTTCACCGGCTCAGGCACACCCACCAGCTCAACGTCCCTTCCTGGAACGATGAGTGTCCTCAACGGCGTGAATGGCAACCAGGTGGAGTACAGTGGGTATCTGCTGTATACCTACTCAGGAGACAC
>CATPCK010000288.1 GCA_955652655.1 uncultured Ktedonobacteraceae bacterium
CATGGGGAGTTCCTGAATGTGTCCACCCACCTCCAGCGGGACCCTCAATTGAGAGGTTATATCGCTGTGTAACTTGGACCAGGCGGTGCCGCTACTGAGATTCAGTTCGGAAGCCAGCTCCTCTTCAGCCGCACTCATCAAGTGTGTGGCACGCAATTTTGCTTTTCTCAGCATATGAGCATGTTCATGGGCAATGGCCGAGCGAGCAATCAAAGCTTCTACATCCAGTGAACCAATCCAGGCGGTAAAGCGCGTATCAAGTTGTTTGAGCGTTACCAGCGATTTCTGCAGTTCGCTCATTTTAGCCTGCGCAAGGCTATCTTGCGTATTGGTCGTGATAAAGCACGTGATATACGTGCTCAAGGTCGAAGTGGCCTCCAGCACCGCATTATAGCGCTGAATGATCGTTTCGACGGTCTTTATCGCTTCATCGCTGAGTGAAACGGTAGCTTGCCCCTCGATATGGTGCGTATCGAAGAAATGGGCGAGTTCATCGATATCTCGCACGACGCTTGAGTAACCCTGCGCGAATTCCTGCGACTTCAGGTCGGGATAAACGACCGTCATATCCCAGTGAGGCAATGTACTGACAATACTCATACGACCGATACTTCTCCTTTGTAATATCTGTATGCCCACAGTCTCGATTCGTTCGCAGGAACATGATGAATGCGCTTGATCTCGTTGCTGCGGAATCTCAACATACCTGGCGCTTCTTTTGAGGATTGGCGATCCTCTTTGATCAGCGGGCTTCTTGACTTGATGTGTTTATAGCGAGCAATAGAACAGTATGTGCCAGGTTTAGAAGGTATTTTCTCCTCAGGGGGTAGTATCGCACAGAGTTGAGGTAATGGCAAATTATGTTATTGTGCCGCTTCCCCGTTGAGAGCAGAAGCGTAGACCTCCTGCAGCTTTGGCACTGTCTCATAATTTGAGAGTTCCGAGGGTAGTATCCAGCGCATCTCAACGGCCTCCCAATCTGTATGAATTGTTTCAGGAGTAAGCACCTCGAAGAGAAAGGGATGAATATAAAAATGCCGGTTCAACGATGGGTCAAGGTGTTCTACCACTGCCCCTCGCCTGAGCATTCGTACCTGCTCGCGTTGTAGACTTGTCTCTTCGCGAATTTCAGTATATGCCTGCTCATCGGGAGTGACGCCGGGCTCTACAAAGCCACTGATACCTGCCCACTGGCCGTGATAGCTGCCAACTCGCTGGCTCCGTTGCACGATCAAAATACGAGTTTCACCGGTATCCGTGCGCCTGAGAAAACATGTGACCACGTGTGTCGGGCGTAAGGATTGCTGAACAGTATCGCTGTGTTGTGTGTTCATTGCTGGACTTCTTTCTGTTTTTAGTCTTTTCTATTTTTTAAGATGAGGTGACAACACCTCTCAATTTCTGTATACTTTGACCACCTTTGATATTGTACTGTATCCTGAACTATCAACAATCTTGAAGAGAATATATATCTTATATGGATGTACAGAAGACACCGGCTTTCATAGCAGCGCAAGATGAAGCACAGGCGCGTTCGACCCCCTCAGCGGCTGAGGAGACAAACGCAACGCCGCGTGGGCGGTGGTATAGTGTATTGCTTCCCTGGTGGCAGGCTGTGATGGCTGTGATGCCTATCTTCCTCATCACCCGTTTCATCTTTCTCTTACTGACGTATTTTGGCTCCGTCCTCTTCACGGTCAAGAACTACTCGTATACTGTGGTGCCACTGAGCGCAGTTCTACGTAGCTGGTATCACTGGGATGTCATCAGCTTTGAGAAAATCGCTCTTCATGACTATAGCACCGCGGACTTAACGAAGGCTGCCTTTTTCCCGTTATACCCATGGTTGGAGCGCGGAGTCGCAGCACTGCTACATATTCATACCAGCGTTTTTCTCGCCGGCATGCTGATTTCTAACCTCGCTTTTTTGGGCACACTCACCGCGCTGTACCGTTTCGTTGAGGTAGAGTTCGATCGCGACACAGCACGACGCGCCGCCTTCTACCTTGCCATCTTTCCCACGGCGCTTTTCTTCTTTGCCGCTTATAACGAATCGCTGTTCCTCTTCTTTATGCTGCTCTCTTTTTTTGCCATGCGTCACCGTTCGTGGTGGCTAGCGGGCCTCTTCGGCGGACTGGCTACGCTGACGCGCTCACTAGGATTGGCTTTGTTCGTTATTTTCCTCTATGAATTTATTCGCCAGGTGTTCCCTCTGATCAATACAGCCTGGCGCGAGAAGCGCCACTTGAAGGCGCTGAAATTACTCTCCGGCCTTCTTGCCGCGTCACTTATCCCGCTAGCCCTGGGAATCTATGCCTTCTACCTCGATGAGCGGCTGCATGATCCACTGGCATTTTTACACGCCCAGTCACAGTGGCACCTTGGCCCCACCGCTCCCTGGTACGCGCCGGTTGTCGCCATAAAAGCCATGCTGCACTTCTCACCTTTCACATTTTCAACTACTCACAACGTGATCGATCTGACGGCTCTCTTGCTCTTCGTTACCCTTCTGGCGCTCTGTTTCGTTGGGCCTGAACGTTTCGCTGTGAGTCAGTGGAGCATGCCGCTCTTTGGCATAATGGCGCTTTCCCTGCTTTTGATCTTCCCAGGCACAGCCTACAACCCCTTACCTTCGATGGAACGCTATGTCCTGGAAATATTCCCAGGATTTATTATGCTGGCCCGCTTTGGACGACGCCCCTGGTTTCACCAGGGCTACTACCTGCTTTCTCTGCCGCTGCTTGCCTTCCTGACCTTGCAATTTCTCACCGGTCACTGGACAATTTAAAGATCCTGTTGACAACTTGACAGTAATGGCGCCAATCAGTATAGTAAGCTTGGCTGATAGTACGCTTTTGCACGCCTACGGGTAAGGGCAGGTCACTACAGTGGCATGCCTACCTCTATCTTGTTGCGTGTCTGGTTTACATTCATTTCATTCAAATTCTTTTATTGCAATAGACTAAACATATCGGGCGCAGCTTATTTAACTCAGCAGCTACAGCGCTCCTGGGGAAGGAAGCAAGGGAGCAAGGAAGCAAGGAAGCATACTTGCATCACCTCTTCAAAGCTTCGCCTATGGGTGAACTGGTCGTTGAAGGATAACTTCGATTGAACAGGCACCCTTTACAGTTGGAGGTAAGGCCGACGTGTCGCCAACAATAATCGTCTTAGCCCTGGTAGCAATAGTGGCAATCCTGGCAGCAGGAGCCGGCATGGCTCTTCGAGCCGGGTACCAGTATGGGCGTGAACAAAATAAAGCACATTACGAGGAACTTTTACTGGCTGAAAAGGAAACCAACGAGCGCAAACTCCTGGAAGTCCAGAACCAGCAACGTGAAGCTCTTCATGAAGCACGAGATGAAACCGCGCGTTTTCGCGCTACTATGGAACGTGAAAATGCGGAGCGGCGTGGCGAGTTACAGCGCCAGGAACGGCGCAACCAGCAGAAAGAAGAATCGCTCGATCGCAAGATCGATGCGCTCGAACAACGCGAGCGGAAGCTCACGGCGATGGAACGCCGTCTTGAGCATACGCAAGAGGAGGTAGAGAACCTCAAGCGCCTGCAGCTCAGTGAGATAGAGCGTGTCGCGCAGTTATCAGTCGAACAGGCTCAAGAACTGTTGCTCGCACGCATTGAAGATCAAGTACGTGCGGAAGCTGCGCAGCGCGTGCGCTTGATCGAAGAGCAGGCACGCGAAGAGGCGGATTCCCGAGCGCGCGAGATCATTACCCTCGCCATTCAACGCTGTGCCTCTGACCAGGTGGCAGAAGCCGTCGTCTCAGTTGTACCCCTGCCCAACGATGAAATGAAAGGGCGCATCATCGGACGCGAAGGCCGCAACATTCGCGCGCTAGAAGCCGCCACCGGAGTAGACCTCATCATCGATGATACGCCAGAAGCAGTGATTCTCTCCGGCTTCGATCCTGTACGGCGAGAAGTGGCCCGTCTTGCTTTGACGAAGCTCATTCTCGATGGACGTATCCATCCCGCCCGCATCGAAGAGGTTGTCGCCAAGGCACGGCAGGAAGTCGATGCGGTTGTGCGCGAAGCAGGTGAGCAAGCTGCTATGGAAGCTAACGTGCATGGCTTACAGCCAGAACTGCTCAAAATTATTGGACGGCTGCATTTTCGCACAAGTTACGGACAAAATGTCCTGGCCCATTCAGTGGAAGTCTCGATACTGGCGGCGACTATCGCTCACGAGCTAGGAGCCGATGTCAATGTATGTAAGACTGCCGCGCTGATGCATGATATGGGTAAAGCTATTGACCAGGAGGTCGAAGGACCACATGCCATCATTGGTGGAGAAATAGCACGCCGTTTTGGCAAATCGCCGAAAATCATTCATGCTATGGTAGCACATCACGCGACCGAGTCTGAACCCCAATCGCTGGAAGCGGCCATCGTACAGGCGGCGGACGCGATTTCAGCGGCCCGCCCCGGCGCTCGACGTGAAACCATCGACCTGTATATCAAGCGCCTGGAGGCGCTTGAGGGTATCGCGAACTCGTTTACTGGCGTGGAAAAATCGTTCGCCATCCAGGCTGGCCGCGAGGTTCGTATCATCGTTAAACCTGAAGAAATTGACGAGTTTGCCGCGCATCGCCTCGCTAGCGATATCGCCCACAAAATCGAAGAAAGCCTTGACTACCCTGGGCAAATCAAGATCTGTGTGGTTCGCGAGACTCGCTCTGTTGATTATGCCAGGTAGCGTAAGTACATTGCACATCTGTTTGTTTAGAAAGTAAACGTGTCCTTTATTATGCTCAATTATATCGATCTGCATACCCATTCAACGGCTTCGGATGGTATCTATGCGCCGGCAGAATTGCTGCAACGCGCAAAAGATATTGGGCTGCGTATAGTAGCATTGACCGATCATGATAGCACCGGCGGCCTTCAAGAAGCTGTGCAGGAAGCTGGCAAGCTGGATATCGATCTCATTCCTGGTATCGAAATCAATACCGACGTGGCAGGCGGCGAAGTGCATGTCCTGGGGTATTTTCTCGAATACGAGCGACCGGCATTCCAGGACGTACTCAAAGTGCTGCGCGATGCTCGCGTGCGGCGGGGACAGCGCATGGTCGAACTGCTGAATGAACAGGGCATTGCGGTCTCCTGGGAGAGGGTACGCGAAATAGCCCGGGGATCAGTCGGTAGACCACATGTTGCCCGGGCCTTAATGGAGGCTGGTTACGTTCAGAGCATTGGCGAAGCCTTTGACAAATATATCGGCAAAGGCTGTTATGCCTATGTGCCTCGTTACAAGCTCACACCGGTGGACGCGGTGCATTTCATCGCCAGCGCCAACGGCTTGCCTGTCATCGCACATCCTCTCGAGCTTCCTGGCCTTGAAGAGCTTCGTAACTGGCTGCCCGAACTGTGTGACGCTGGTATGGTTGGCCTGGAGACTTACTATGGCCCCTACACAGACGAGGAGGTGCAGGTCTTGCGTGCTCTTGCCGAAACGTATCATCTCATTTCTACCGGCGGCAGCGACTTTCATGGCCCCGGCATTCATCCCACTCCCCTAGGTGGTAGACACGTTCCTTTCGAGGCAGTCGAGCGGCTCAAAGCCGGGGCTGCAAAGCGGCACGGCAAAACACCGCCCTCGTTTGAACTACCCCCTCCCGTTGAAGAAAAATAATACTGTATGCAGAATGGGCTGTTTGTGGTTCTGCCACAAACAGCCCATTCTGCACAAAAACCTGTTATCTCAACGCTTCTCTTCTTCCCACTTCGCGCCAGCGGTTCATTGTCCCATTCGTTTCCGCTGCCGGGCGCCTGCGCAACTTTTCGGCCTCCATATGTTCATTGGCCAACAACCCGCCTACAAGCGCTGCTACCTGGTCAATGCCAGGGGCCGTTTCGCTTTCCCCTGCGAGGTCGGCATCCTCGTCATCCAGGTCAACCGCAAAGACTGCTCCTACATTGCGCGTGTCCCATTCCTCAGCCACAAAGTCTGTCGACAGGTCACCGGCGATAAAACGCGCATGGTGCATCAGCCAGCGCGCGAAGGGGAGTGTCGTACGCACCCCAACAACCTGGTACTCAGCGAGCGCACGCCTCATGCGGGCGATAGCCTGGGAGCGATCCCTGCCCCACACAATCAGCTTTGACAGGAGGGGGTCGTAAAACAGTGGTACTTGCTGACCGGGGTACAGGCTGCTATCGACTCGCACTCCAGGACCTGACGGCTCTTGCAATGCCTGCACTGACCCCGTTGCCGGTAAAAAGCGGTTCTCAGGGTCTTCCGCCGAGATGCGGCACTCTATCGCCGCGCCGCGAAACCTCACATCCTGTTGCGTAAACGAGAGCGGAAGGCCAGCGGCGACACGAAACTGCTCCTGTACAAGATCAACTCCTGTGCACCACTCCGTCACAGGATGCTCAACCTGAATACGGGCATTGACTTCCAGGAAATAAAAGCTCCGCTCCGGCCCCAGCAAAAATTCCACCGTCCCGGCATTCACATAATGAATGGCACGTACCAGCCGTACTGCCGAGGAGGTAATTTGCTCCCGCAGTTCATCATCCAATAGAGGGGAAGGAGCTTCCTCGATCAACTTCTGGTGACGGCGCTGTATACTGCACTCACGCTCGCCCAGGTGCACGACGTTGCCATATGTGTCAGCAATAAACTGTACTTCGATATGACGGGCGGGAGAGACTGCTTTCTCCATATATACACGACCATCGCCAAAAGCGCTCCTGGCCTCGCTGCGGGCGGTACGCAGCGAAGAGAGCAGGTCTTTGGGATCGCGTACAAAGCGAATGCCTTTCCCACCTCCCCCGGCGGCAGCCTTGAGGAGAATGGGATACCCTAACTGTTCGGCAGTCGTCACAAAAGCCGCGTCATCCCCTTCTTCGGTCATCGCACCTGGTACAATTGGGACACCCACTGCCTGGGCGGTGCGGCGAGCGGCTGTCTTTTCACCCATAGCTCGCTGCGCCTCTGCCGCCGGCCCAACAAAAATAAGGCCGGCGGCAGCACAGGCATCGACAAACGTGGCATTTTCTGACAAAAAACCGTAACCAGGGTGAATAGCTTCTGCCCCCGCGTATGTAGCGACCTCAATAATCGTCGGAATATGCAAATAGCTCTGCGAGGCTTGCGATGGACCGATATGATAAGCTTCGTCAGCCATGCGCACATGTAAAGCATTGCGGTCCGCATCGCTATAGACGGCGACAGAAGCCAGTCCGAGTTCACGGCACGCGCGGATGACACGTACAGCAATTTCGCCCCGATTAGCGACCAGGACTTTTTGAAATGGCCATGAGGAAGTGGGA
>CATPCK010000289.1 GCA_955652655.1 uncultured Ktedonobacteraceae bacterium
AGGGAGCCAGTGGGATCACATCAAAGTCGATCAGGTGCACCTGCGCGAATGGCAACGTGGCGAGCGCCTCTTTGGCGGCCTCTATGCTCGCACTTTCGAACATCAATACGACTCTGCCTGGTTCGTTCGCACGGGTATAGAACTCGCGGCAGATGCCTTGCGCGTAGAGTTCCCACACCGCTTGAATTTCTGCGGCCGCGTGTGAGAGCAGCTCTTCTCGTGAAACGCCTTCGATTGGTTTGGGCAATACTAAAATTTTCATTGAACAGAACCTCCGATTTCTTGTTGATAGGAACGTTGTCATGATCATCACATGAAAGATCATCACAAAGAAAGAGGGTCGAGGGGTCGTTTTTGTGACAGATATGCATTTGTCACAAAAGTAACCTCTCGACCCTCTTTCTGTGTACAGGCTACCGAAAGTACGTTTCGAGTGTGCGTTACACAATATTCAGGTGAGCAACTCTTCCATAGGGCAAGGAGAAAGATCATGGCGACGAATATCCCAACGAACACCCCATTACAGCAACAGATTGATGAATTTATCGCTGAGGGGGCAAGCTGGTTACCCACAGGTCTGCTACAGGATTTGCTGAGTCCTATCGGGCAACTCATCAACTCCGGCGCTGCCGAGAAGGCTCTCAAGGAGGGGACGCAGGCCCCGGATTTCACCCTGCCCGACGCACGCGGCAACGCGGTGAGGCTCTCGCACCTGCTCGCGCAGGGGCCGGTCGTCATGACCTTCTATCGTGGCCAGTGGTGTCCGTACTGCCATCTGCAGCTGCGCGCCTATCAGCAAGCCTTGCCGCACACGCAAGCGAGAGGAGCCTCCCTGGTGGCGGTTTCCCCGCAGACGCCGGACCACAGCAGAGCTTTGGCCGAGAAGCTGGAATTGACCTTTGCGCTCTTGAGCGATAGGGGCAACCAGGTGGCGCGCCAGTTTGGACTCGCCTTTACCATTGATGAGGCGGTGCGCGGCGCGCACAAACAGGTGTGCGCGGATCTGCCCAAGTTCAACGGCACTGAGTCGTGGGACCTGCCGATGGCGGGGACCTTTCTGATCGATCAGGCGGGGACCGTTCGCCTGGCCTTTGTCCATCCTGACTTCACGCGCCGCCTTGACCCGTCAGTCGTCATCGCGCGGCTCAACGAACTTCAGAGCGAAAGGGGAGGGTCCACCGCATGATCCTTTTTCACCGGGATAACACCAGGGTCTCACGCCACGGCACGTGCTTGCGCGTCTAGATTGGGAAGGCTAACCCCTTGCACTTTGAATAGCAAGCACCTTCCATCCGGTAAGCAGGGCTGTTTTGGCAAACTCTTTGTTGCTGGTGTGATAGGCTTTCCACTGACGCTGCTCATACTCCTCGATCTCGGCATCGGCGGTCGCTTTTTCCTCCTTGATCGTTTTGCGCAGGAGCCAATCGTCCATGCCTTGTTGCTCCAATGTGATCTGATGGTTGACGAGGACGCGGGACAACTCTCTCGCTCGTTCTTTGGTGAGCTCGCATCGCTTGTTGTAGAGCGTACTTGCGTTGTGCATGCGCTTGCGGGCGCCCTCTGCCCAGCGTTGCACATTACCGAGTCGCTTTTGGAGCGCTTCTCGCTTTTTCGCGACCTCTGAGTTGATGACCGCCGTCTTGGCAAATCCGTGATTGACATCGATGCCAAGCGGAATGAGCCAGTCGCGAATGGCATTTTCTTGTGCAGGCCACCGTCTCGTGTATGTCTGGGCCAGTTCCACCGCGTCTGCCTCTGGTGCCGTGGTCACAATGGGGATCAGCTTCGGCACGGTCGGTGGGGCTGGCATGGGTGTTGCTTGCCAGCTTGCGTCTAGCCAATACTCATGGGTACCATCGGATTTCTCATCCCACCTGCGCGGTCCGTCCTCGTCCTCTGGTCGCTTTTCATCGGGGATCTGGCGGCACAGATCGCGGATCAGCGCGACGCGCAAGTCCAGTTCCTGTCCGGGATGCTCAGGCAATGGCAAACTGAAGCGAGCTAAAGCGACCTCGCGGGTCACCCTTCCTTGGCGATCAACCCGCAAAGGGACGAACTCGCTCACCTCGCGGAACGACTCCAACCCGCTGTACTGGTCGGTTCGCAACACGGTGACTACCGTGTGTCCTTCCTTTGCCAATACGGCCAGGAATTCTGCCGCCATGCCCTCCCGATCCACCACGACTAGCTCAACGCTGTGCAGACCAGCCGCCTGCTCGTAGCGCGATCATAGCTGGCAGTCCCACCGTCAAATGCAGATCCCCTCGATGCGTGGTCACGAGTAACGGATGACCTGCTTGATCATGCAAGACGACTAACGCGGCAACCCAGAATCTTTTCAAGGCGACCCACCAGCCCACGAGGAATGAGGTGATCTGCGTAGACGGCTTTACGGTGTCCATCGATGTAGAAGACAGGAACTGGGCTATCTGCCACATCCGGTTGTGGCTTCCAGAGCGAGGCAGTCCAGGTTGCGAGGGTCCGCGTGAGGGGCTCGTGTGCTTCCACCTGCGCCAATTCAGCCAGAAACCGTTCCGTATGGCGATAGCCGTGGGCGAGGCGACGACTAGTGAGTAAGGCGAGGGTTTGGCCGGTATAGCCACGCAGATCCCACGTGCGCCGCAGTCCCACGGCTTCAAGAAAGATAAGGGTCAGCAACTGGCAACGCACTGTCGATGGTTGAGCGCGAGCAAGACGCAAGGATGGATGAGGCGTAAGGAGGCTCAACGACAGCGCTGACTCTAGACGGGGAAGTAGCGCGGTTTGCTGAGCAGCAGCCAACAAGAGCAGGTTACCCGCCCCTTCCTGCCATTTCAGTTGCGAGGGAACGTCTTTCTGGCTTGCTGTTTTTTTTCCTGGAATCGGCTTTCGGAATGATTGCTGATGTCACGTGTGGCCCGCACGCGGTTGATCTGGCTGATACTTACACTCACGCCAAACTGTTCTTGGAGCAGCGTTTGGATTGCGGAGCTAGGGGTGCAGGAAGCACGTCGGCAGTAGTCTTCCAGAAAGGTTCGAGCTACTCCGCGTAGCTTCACGGGATGCCCATGCCGTCCGTCTTGCAAGGCCACCTCGCCTTGCTTTTGTGCCTGCTGGAGCAAACGATACGCTGTTGACCGACTGATCGGTATTCCTGCTGAGGCTTTCGCCATCTGCCAGGGCTGACCTGCGCGCATCTGCTCAATGAGACGGGCACGGGCCGAACGTGCCTGCTCTTTATCCATCCTCTTCCCCACTTTCCCCGTTGACTGAAGCGGTGGTGTTGACTGCATGCCGCCGCAGCGGGTGTTTCTCGCGTACAAACAGGGTCGCCAGCAAAGCGACCCCGACCATGATTGTTGTAATGACGAAGGCATCTTGCATGGCCAGAACCGATGCCTGCTGTTGAAGCAATCCGACTGAAGGCTTTTGGAGAGCGTGTTCGGCCAGCTGACGAGCATGATCGGCTGTACGGGACTGGACCACCGTAACTAGGACAGCAATTCCTAGTGAACTGGCTACTGCTCCAACGACGTTGCTCAGGGCAGATGCCAGGGGCATCTGTCCCTCTCGTATCTTTGACAGGGCAATCACCTGGAGCGGTGATATGACCAGTCCCATCGCTGTCCCACGGAACATCAACAAGACCTGGAGCCACCAAAACGGCGTAGAGAGCGTCAAAAACGAGAGCTGCCAGCTCGAGAAACCAAAGCACAACAACCCCAGGATCGCGACCACTTTGCCGCCAATGCGGTCGACCAGAATACCACCAATGGCGAGAGTAACCATCATGATCAGCCCTTGCGGTAACAGGAGCAGTCCCGCCGAAAGCGCACTGAGCCCACGAAGATCTTGCAAGTAGACGGGGATGAGCAGCAAACCACCATATGTGGCAAAGTAGACCGGCATCGAGGCCGCCGTGGCTGAACTGAACGCAGCATTGGTAAAAAGGCGTACGTCGAGCAGCGGCTGTTTGCCCCGTCCTATGAGATGCATCTCAACAATTCCAAAGAGTGCGAGCAAGAGGAGGCCAAGGCCAAGCAAACCCAGAACGGAAAGATTGGTCCATCCATCCACACTGGCTTGCGAGAGGGCATACAAAACCATGACCAGCCCGGTTGCCACCAGGAGAAAGCCGGACAGGTCAAACAATGGCCGAGTTTGGGGTCGCTCCTCCCGTAAGGCGAAAAGGGGGCAGCAGGATGCCTGCAATCCCAAAAGGAACGTTGACAAAGAAGATGAGTCGCCAACCGGCTGCGCTTACCAGGTAGCCCCCCAGGGTCGGAGCAAGAACCGGGGCGAGCAGGACAGGCATCCCAAAAACGCCACTGGCCAGTCCTCGCTCTCCTTCTGGAAATTCGCGAAAGATCATCGCGAGAGACATGGGGATCAATCCAGCCTCGCTCAATCCCTGAACGAAACGCAGCATGATGAGGACAGGCAGGTTCCAGGAGAGGCCGCACAGGATCGATGCGGTGGTAAACAGAGCAATACTCAAGAGATAAAAACGTTTGAGGCCAAGGGCATCAGCGAAGAAAGGTGTCGTAGGCACACCAATCCCCGTAGCCAGAAGGTAGCTGGTCGAGACCCATTGCACACTGTGCAGATCAGTACCAAAAGCGTACTGGATTTGGGGAATAGCAATGTTGATGATCGTTTTATCGACAGCACTCATGAGGGTACCAAAGATAGCCACAATCACAACGATCCATTTGTAGCTCAGCCTTTTGTTGCGTTTGAGTAGAGGCAGTGGTGGCGGTGATTGGTCTTGCATGTAGAAGATCCCTTTGCTTGAAACCACATAAGGACAACAGGATAATAGGACATACGTATAGGCCGTATGCTTTTATGCTCATTCTTTCAGGCCAGAGGGCTTCTCAGGCTGTCTGGAACCTTTTCTAGACTTTGAGCAGACGCAGGAGCATCTCTGCATCTGGGAAATCCTCGCGTGCCCGGTCAGGATCAAAAGTAGCTTCAATGGCCAAGCCATGCAAACACGACTGGATGGCCATCGCCAAGCGGTCGGGATTCCCAGAAACCACCTGCCCTGCTTCCTGTCCCTCCACAATGAGTCGCCGCAGTTCTTTTTGAGCAGCTCGACTCAGTTGATACGCAAGTTGTCGGAGTTTCCAATGCTCCTGTTCGTTGGTCAGAACCTGGGTAATGAACAGCGTAATCTCCGGGTGTTTCCGCACCCAGGTCATGGTACGAGACAACCACCATTGGAGACGCACCCACGGTGTGCCAGGCAGAGCGAGCGCCTCCTGAGTATGCTGGCTACTCTCCTGCATCATCCGTTCGATAAGTGCCATAAAAATGGCCTCTTTGTCGGGAAAGTAATGATACATCGACCCATAGCCCATCTCAGCCGCAGACGCGATATCCGCCATCTTGGTTGCAACCAAGCCTTTTTGAGCAAAGATAGGCAAGGCAGCCGAGAGGATGCGCTCTTTCTGCTCTTCATGAAGACGTTGATTGGCTTGTGTAGAACGTGGTGACATTAGCCTGTTTCCTATTCGATTGACATGTCGATCTAAAACCCAAACAAAGTATACGAGGAAGGAGGCTCCCCTGTCAAGGTGTTTTGAGGGGAATTTTCGATTGATATGTCGATTGAACAATGTTCCACTGAAAGGAATGCGATGGTTCTGTTATCTTCTTGGGAAGCTGGAGAACAGGAACAAAGGAGATGAGGGCAGTCCTAATTATAGATGCGCAGGTAGTGAGAGTGGCGTGAGACCCTGAACACCTATCGTTGTTCTCAGCGGTAGCAACCTCGGCAAACTCGTACTCAAAGACTCCGCGCAGCAGGAAGACGGCTCGCTCGAAAGGCTGGAGCTGCTCCAGCAGCATCAGGAACGCCAGCGCAGACAAAGCTGAATACCGCAGCCTCTCCATAGAAAATATATTTTTGGTTCATAGAAATAGTAGAGTATACTAATATAATTACTTGACGGAGCAGCGGATACAACGTATACTTTGTGTGGTGAATTCCAAAGGAGGCCAAGATGGCACAGCACACTCCGGCCAATAATGTGATCTATCCCGCAAATGTATCTCACTTAAGAAGAGTCTGGGCCTATACGACTGGCGATGCCATCGCGTCCTCGCCAGTGGTCGTTGGCGAGGTCGTCTATATCAGCTCACGGGATCATAACCTGTATGCCCTTGCAGCCAGAACGGGTGAACAGCTCTGGAGCTACACCACTGGCGGCGCGATTGTCTCCTCGGCGGCTGTTGCCAACGGGTTCCACTATGTTGGCTCCCAGGATGGTATCGTGTCTGCCTTCACCAGTGACAGGCTGTGGAGCTACGCCACTGGTGGGAGCATTCAATCCTCGCCAGCGGTGGCCTATGGGATGGTCTTCGTTGGTTCACAGGACCACAGGCTCTATGCTTTTGACGTGAACACGGGTGAGGAGCTGTGGAACTACACCACCGGAGGACGTGTTGACTCCTCGCCAGCGGTGGCCGAGGGAGTGGTCTTCGTTGGCTCGAACGATCACAGCCTGTATGCATTCAACGAGATATATATCTCTTCCGGTGAAAAACGGCAATGAGATCTAACTGCTTTAACGGCCTTTTCCAGTC
>CATPCK010000290.1 GCA_955652655.1 uncultured Ktedonobacteraceae bacterium
CAAATAACCTACCCCTGTAAGCACTACCCCCGCCCCTACATTTAGGACCTTACAGGGGTAGGTTATTTTGAGGGGAGGGGAAAGGCATACCTGTAGGGGCGGGGGTGGTGTGGATGTGGGGAGGGGACGCTTGCGTCGCCCTGGCAGGTGGGAGAAGGCTCGTAGACCAGGACGAGGGCGACGCAAGCGTCCCTACCCCGCACAACCCTACCCCCGCCCCTACGGGACAACGGGGTTTCCGTAAATTTGTAAGAGCGACAGAACAGTTATTTATATTACAAAGTATAAAGAGGAGGAGAGGAAGATGGCTGAACCTTTTGTTGTGCTCGATCCAACGCTGGAGGTGGAGGCTGCGAAAGTGGAGCATGCACCACGGGTGGTAGAGGTGAAACGCATCGGGCTGCTGGATAACGGCAAGCAAAATTCGGAGAAGGTGTTGAAGATGGTGGCGGCGAAGGTGGCGGAGGCGTATCCAGGGGCGCAGATTACGTATTACCGCAAGCCAGGGGCGTATCGTCCTGCTCCACCGGCGCTGCTGGACCAGGTGGCGGCGGAGAATGATGTCGCGCTGGTGGGGACCGGTGATTGAGGGTCATGCTCTTCGTGCAGTATGTACGATGGATTGATGATCGAACAGCGTGGCAAGCCAGCGGCAGTGATCTGTACCGACCAGTTTGTCAGCTCGGCTAGAATGACGGCCCAGACCTTTGGTATGGCAGGCTTTCCTTTCGCGAAGATTTTGCATCCGATCGGGCGGGTGAGTGAAAAGGAACTGGCTGTACGAGCCGATGTAGCGCTCCCCCAGGTACTGGCTATCCTGAGAGAGAGTTGACATACTGACGCTCATGGCGTACCATTACAGAGGCTAGAAAGCGCATTCAACCCCGCCGACAACACTGGGAGAGAATATTTTTGAAGGCAATCGCGATCTTTTATCAGGGCCGCAAAGAAGCCACCTCTGAAGTTGCTAACCGATTGATCCCACTTTTGCAGCAACAGGGGCATGAAGTACGTGTCGTCGACATCAGGTTCGAGGGTGAAGAGACGCCCGACCCATCTCTGAAAGGATATGATCTTGCGATTGTACTGGGAGGTGATGGCACTATTTTACATGCCGCGCGCATCTGCGCTTTCGCGGGGATCCCGATCGTAGGCGTCAACTTTGGGCGTGTGGGATTTCTGACCGAGCTGGAGCCTGGTGAGATTGAGTCGCAATTGCCCTACTACCTGAACGGAGACAAGTCGGTCTGGGTCGACAAACGGGCGATGCTGCAGGCAATAGTGCACCAGGATGGAGAGAGTGAGGAGTTTCTTGCACTCAACGATATCGTGATTGCGCGTGGGACGTGGCCGCGCGTGGTGCAGATGCGCATCTGGATCGATGATTATTATTACGACACGGCGTATGCTGACGGGGTGATCGTTTCGACCGCGACGGGCTCGACCGCTTATAACCTGGCGGTTGGCGGACCGCTGCTGCACCCACAGGTACAGAGCACGGTGATTTCACCGATCGCAGCGCATCTCGCCTCGAACCGTTCGTTGATCCTCCCGCCAGAAGCCGATATTAAATTGCAGATTTTCACCGGCTCGCAGGATGGAGTCTTCTCCGCCGATGGGCAGATGAACCGCGAGATAAAAAATGGCGCAAGGGTTACTGTTCGCAACAGTCAGTATGTAACGCAGTTTCTTAGACGTAGGAAGCCAACGCACTTTTACCAGATTATCAAGGCCAAGCTGAAAAGCGAAGTCGACGAGCCACCCCATCAATAAAGACTATGTTATTAGAACTAACTATCAAAGATTTCGCAATTATCGACAGTTTACACCTGCGGCTGCACCGCCTGTTCAATGTTTTTACGGGCGAGACGGGCGCGGGTAAGTCGATCATCATTGACGCCGTCAACGCGCTGCTGGGCGGGAAAATCGGCGCGGAGTATGTGCGCGCCGGCTGCGAACGCGCAACCATTGAAGGCGTTTTCTCTATCGACGCGTTACCAACCATCTCCGATGAATGGACGTCGATGGAGGTGGAAGATGGCGAGAGCGCTGCTTATGGCGATGGCACGAACGGAGCCAGCACCGTATTTGAGGCGCTTGACCAGGCCGAGGCGAGTCATTTACAACGATTGCAAGTGGATGCCGCCAGTGCCGATGCGCGCATCGCGCTGGCCGCGCTGCTGCGTGAGTATGATATTACGCCGGAGGATGGGCAGCTCATCCTGTCACGCGATATTTTCCGCTCTTCTGGACGAACCGTTGCCCGCATCAATGGGCGCGCGCTTTCACAACAGGTGCTGCAGCAGGTGGCAAGCTGGCTGGTGGATATCCACGGGCAGAGCGAACATATGAGCCTGCTGCGTCCCGACCAGCATGTTAATTTCCTGGACCGCTACGCAGAGCTGCTGCCACTGCGAGCTGAACTGGGCACGAAAGTGACGGAGTGGCGCAATGCACGCAAAACGCTGCAGGCGCTGCAGCAGACCGAACGCGACCAGAGCCGCCGGGCGGAGTTCCTGCGTTTTGAGATCGATGAGATCGAGAAGGCAGAGCTGCGTCCAGGCGAGACAGAGGAGCTGGAAGAGGAGCGCAAGGTGCTGAGCAATGCCGAGCACTTGCGCGAACACTGCGAGTTGGTGTACGGGGCGATCAAAGGCGCGGAAGTGGGAGGTGATGACTACAAGCCAGCAATGGATCAGTTGCGTATCGCCCAGAGAAGCCTGGGCGAGCTGGCAAGGATGGACAAGAGCCTGCAGGAGTATGCCGATAACCTGGCGGAGGCTATTTATCAATTGGAGGACGTAGCCGCGAGTATCAGCAGCTACGAGAGCGATATCGAGGATGATCCACGACGGCTCTCTGAGATCGAGGAGAGGCTGGACCAGATCGCGCGCTTAAAACGGAAATATGGGGCGACGATCGAGGAGATTTTGGAGAGGGCTGCCGAGGACCAGGCGGAGCTGGATACGATCACGAACCGCGACGAGATCATCGCCAAATTGCAGGGGCAGGATAGCGAGTACCGGCGAGAGATCGGCCAGATCGCCCAGGAACTCTCGGCACGACGACGAGAGGCGGCACAACGCTTATCTGTGGCGATGGAAGAGCAGTTGAACGATCTGAATATGAGGCGAGCGCGCTTCTCGGTGGAGATTGAACAGGTCCCCGATGAGCAGGGGATTCCCGCGAGCGTCAATGGGCAGCCGGAGCAGCACTACGCCTGCGATTTGACGGGCATTGACCGCGTGCAGTTCCTGATTGCTCCGAACCCTGGCGAGCCGTTCAAGCCGCTGACCAAGATTGCCTCGGGTGGTGAGACCTCACGCTTGATGCTGGCGTTGAAGACGATCCTGACCTCGGCTGATGCGACGCCGACGCTGATTTTTGACGAGATCGACGCGGGTATCAGCGGGCAGAGCGGGCAGATTGTGGGCGCGAAGCTGTGGATGCTGACACAGAATCACCAGGTGATCTGTGTGACGCACCTGCCGCAGATCGCGGCTTTCGCGGATACGCATTACAATGTGAGCAAGCAGATCTTCGATGACCGCACCATGACGATTGTCAACGAACTGCGGCCAGAGCAACGCGTGCGGGAGATTGCGCATATCATGGGGGGCAATGTGACGGAGTTTTCGATGAAGAGTGCGGAAGAGATGCTGGCACGTGCGTATTTGTGGAAAGAGAACTGGAGGAGGAGTATGCAGGAGAAGGCGGTGAGTGGGGTCAAGGGGGATGGGCTTAGTTAATGGCTTGAATGGCTCTGTCAACCCAAAATTATGGTATAATTGACGCAAGATCAGATATGCTCAGAAGGACTTTTCGGCTATGAGTAAGAAGTTGTTAAGTACTATATTGTTATTTTGTGTTTTTATTGGTTTTTTGTGGTGGGGACTGGCGTGGCTTTTCTCTCCGAGTGACGCCGAAACGAAGATCTTTGCGCTGCTCCTGCTGGGTTGTGCCGGTTACGCAGGGGTTTCTATTCTGATGTTGCCACGGAAAAAACTGCCCTGATTGGATTGATTACTTCACGCGTAGGAAGATCGTATGATAGATGAATCGCCAACAACGCCGTTGGTTGTACGCCTGGCTACCCCTGAAGATATTCCTCTGATCACATTGCTTGACAGCTTGAGCCTATCGCCCACTCGCGATATCCACCGGGATTTGGAGAAATATTTTGGCTCGGTGGACCCCTCTACGCACGAGAGAATACTGATTTTCCTGGGAGAAGTGGATGGTGTGGCGGCAGCGAAGGCCGAACTTATGCTTCCACCGCCGGACGAACGTAGTACCCCTCCGGTTGTTGGTTATGTCAAACGGGTGGTGGTGCACCCGGATTTTCGCAAGCAGGGACTGGCACGGCAACTGATGCAGCATATTATTGCTTTTGCCCGCAGCGAGCAGCAGATCGATCGCATCGATTTGCACGTGTGGGAGGGTAATGTCGCTGCGATACGGCTGTATGAGTCGCTTGGCTTTGAGCTACAACACCGGGAATTGTACTTCCGCCTGCCGCTTTGATAGATCTATTTTACCTCATGGTTGATGGAACATATTTTGTGACGCGAGGACTTACCACTTCGTTCTAAGAGTCAGGCCGAGAAGACCCCCTTTCCTGGGTAGTTAGAAGAAGATGACCCGCTCGGTACTCTCATGTGGAGGTATACGCGGTTAATCCTGAACCAACTTGCTGGCGTGGAGCAAAGGTTGCAGCGCCAGTTTGTTTGCGCATAGGGAGTAGTAACGCGCACAGATATGGCACAGCGTTCTGTACTCACGCAGACCACTCAACCAAAGGAAGATCACACTTCAATTAGATACCGTTGGATGCATCGCTTTTTTACGATTGATGTGTCGCCGGACAACCACCCAATCGTTGAACTACAGCGACGGGCTATTTGGATCAGCATCGCGCTTATCTTACAGGCAGGGAATGAAATATCTCACGACTTGTATATGCCGTATTTAGGTCCCTTTGGTTCGCTTATTCCCTTCGCCTTGATCGCGGGAAGTTTTATCGCGATAGCGATGGCATTTCGCCCAACGAGCTTGAAACGGCGCGTTCTACAAAGCCGTCCGCAGCGCTGGCAACGGTTTGTGCTGGTAAGCACGGTGCTGCTGACGAGTGCAGGCATTCTCTTATTCGCCGTTAGCACGGCTATGTGCTTCATGCCGCCGGAGTTCTCGAACGATGGGACTTCGCTCGATACAAACGCAGCGGTATTGCTCTTGCACGGTAGAAATCCATACACAGATTCCAACATGCTCGACCTGGCGCGGCATTTCTCGATTCAGCCGAACTGGACGACGCCGCTGCAGAGGGGGCAGTTTGCCAATCGCGTTGATTATCCCAGCGAGGTGGATTTCCAGACCGTTCTCGACACAGACTTGAAGGCCGGTACGGCGCCAGAATTTGAGTCGAAGGTGAGTTATCCCGCACTCTCATTTCTGATGCTGGTGCCATTCGCGTACTTTAACGATATGAATGTACTGCCTTTCTACCTGTTGAGCTACTTGCTTCTTATAGGTATAGCGTGGAAGGTTGCACGGCCCGAGATGCGGATATGGGTGCTGTTGCTGGGATTGGCGAATGTCTCGATGTGGACTTCCACAAAAGGTGCCAACCTCGATATCTTTTATACGCTGCTGATCGTGATGGTATGGCTCTTGCGCGATAAACGCTGGAGTTCCGCTATTTTTCTAGGTCTGGCGCTGGCGAGCAAGCAGATCGCGTGGTTCTTTATACCTTTCTATATGATTATGGTGCTGCGCCACTACGGCTTGAAAGAGTGCGTTTACCGGCTCGTTATCGCGGGAAGTATCGGCCTGGCCATTAACCTGCCGTTTATCCTGTGGAATCCGCAGGCATGGGTGGCAGGCATCATGGCACCAGTGGCTGATCCGATGTTCCCCATGGGAGTGGGGCTGGTCGATCTTAGCGCCACTCACCTGTTGCCTTTCTTCTCCAAGTGGGTCTATACCGCCCTGGAAGGCGTGGCAATGGTGGCATGTCTTGTATGGTACTGGCGTATCTGTAAAAAGGTTCCCGAGGCGGCAATGCTGCTGGCGGTCCTGCCTCTGTTCTTTGCGTGGCGCAGTCTTGCCTCGTACTTTTACTGTGCGGCCTACCCGATGTTCATTTTGATGGCCGCGAAGAGGCCTCTCGGTTTGAAGCCGAGGACTGTTGAAAGCCGGAGCCATACCGTTGATTTTGCTTATGGCAATGGTGAGAGGCCGCTGGCGATTCCATCCGCGGTGGGTTTTCGTACTACTTCATACAGTGCGCCTATTTTCCATTACAGGACAACGATGCGCATGTGAAGATGGTTCATGCTGAAAGAATTGTCCAAGGGAGGACAGCGGTCGCGACCGCTGTCCCCTGAATTTTTCGTTCAGCACGGTTAACTATCTCGACTCTTCTGCCTCTTCGTGATACAATCCACAACGAAACAACAACAAGATTTCCACCTTTACAAGGACTAAGAATAGATTATGAC
>CATPCK010000291.1 GCA_955652655.1 uncultured Ktedonobacteraceae bacterium
ATCCATCTATCTATCTAATGAATTGGGATTTACGCTCCGTGGCACTTCTTATATTTCTTCCCGCTGCCGCAGGGACATGGATCATTGCGGCCAATTCTCACTGGGGCGCTAGCCCGAGCAGCCTGTGCGCCAACGGGAGCTCGCCCATGCCCATTCTGGCCGCGCTGGCCAGCAGAAGCACCGTTTCTGCGCGAGGCCCCGGCAACGGGACGATCATCCGCATCGCTCTTGGCCTGGCCAATAGTTCTGGCCAGATCATCGGCATTGGTGCGCAGTTTGCGCGGCGCCTTGCGTTGTGGTGCAGGTTGCTGGACGCGAATGGTGATATCTCCGCGCAGGAACTTGAGCAGCTCGTTGACGATATGGTACTGGATAGCTGCCTTCAGTTCCTCGAACATACGGAAAGCTTCATTCTTGAACTCGACTAGCGGGTCGCGCTGACCAATCGAACGGAAATGGATACTGGCGCGCATCACATCCAGCGCGTCGATGTGGTCCATCCACAGGCGGTCGACGATTTGCAAGGTGTACGAACGCTCAACATCGCGGATGGTCGGGATACCAAGGCCAGGATTCTGTTCGGCCAACTCATCCAGCTTCTCACCACGGTCTTCATAATGGTCAATGGTCAGGTCGAGCAGTTTGCGCCTGAGATCATCACGACGAATGGCATGGATGTTTTCGGGCAGGACATCTTCCGGCACGTGTACCCATGCTTCCATCAGGGTCAAAAGTTTTTCTAACTGCTCCTCTTCCGTAACCACGTTGCCCGGGATGCAGGCATCGACCAACTTGTTCACTTCGGCGCGGATCATGTCGAGCACGCGTTCGTGCATATCGGCGCGTTCAAGCACTGCCCTGCGATCGGCGTAGATAACCTCGCGCTGCCTGGCGATGACATCGTCATAATCGACCACGTTCTTACGGATATCGAAGTTGTAGCCTTCAACCTTTGTCTGCGCCTGCTCGATGAAGCGCGAGACCATGCCGCTCTCCAGCGGCATATCTTCTTCCATGCCCACCATTTCCATGACTTTGGAAACGCGGTCGGCGGCGAAGCGGCGCATTAGTTCATCGTCGAGAGCGAGGAAGAAACGCGATTGACCGGGGTCGCCCTGGCGTCCCGCACGACCGCGCAGCTGGTTATCGATACGGCGCGACTCGTGGCGTTCGGTGCCGATGATGTGCAGACCTCCCAGGTCTACCACTTGTTTGTGGTCCTCCTCACACTCGCGCACCTTCTGCAGCAGCAGCTCGTTCTTTTCTCCCTCGGTCATGTTTTCAATGTACTGCTGGATAGCCTCTTCTTTGTCTGCCTGCTCATCTTCGGTTCGCGATGGCATTTCACGGATATAGTTGACCTGCTCCGCGTGCTTGCGCAAGATGCTGTCGAAGTAGCCCTCGGGATTGCCGCCGAGCAGAATGTCGGTACCACGACCGGCCATGTTCGTGGCAATGGTGACCGCTCCACTGCGGCCTGCCTGTGCCACGATCTGTGCCTCACGCGCGTGATTCTTCGCGTTCAATACGTTATGAGGAATGCCCTGCCTATCCAATTTTTCGGATAGGTACTCCGAGTTTTCAACGGAGGTTGTACCGACCAGGACAGGCACGCCTACTTCGTGCAGCGCTTTGATCTCTTCAACGACCGCATTGAATTTCGCCTCGGATGTGCGGTAGATCAGGTCGGGCAGATTCTCGCGAATCATTGGCATATTGGTCGGAATCACCATCACTTCCAGTTTATAGATTTTGTGCAGCTCTTCCGCTTCTGTTAAGGCGGTACCCGTCATACCGGCCAGCTTCTTGTACAGGCGGAAGAAATTCTGGTAGGTGATGGTGGCAAGGGTGTGGTTCTCACGCTGCACCTTGACGCCCTCTTTGGCCTCGATAGCCTGGTGGAGACCTTCACTATAGCGGCGTCCAGGCATTTGGCGGCCGGTGAACTCGTCCACGATGATGACCTCGCCATCTTTGACGATGTAATCCTTGTCGCGCTTGAAGATAATCTGAGCCTTAATGGCATTCTCCATGTAGCGCGTCAGGTCCAGGTTGTTCTCGTCGTAGATGTTTTTCACACCCGCCAGTTGCTCAAGTTTATCAATACCCGCCTCTGTCAGTATGACGGTGCGCGTCTTCTCCTCAACGGTATAGTCGATTTCGTGTTTCAAACGCGGCGCCCACTTAGCGAACTGGACGTACATATCGGTCGACTCCTGGCCCTGGCCAGAGATAATCAACGGGGTACGCGCCTCGTCAATAAGGATGTTATCGACTTCGTCGACGATGGCATAATTCAGGTCACTCATGACGGTATGATCAAGCGAAGTCACCATATTGTCACGCAGGTAATCGAAGCCGAACTCACTATTGGTGCCATAGGTAATATCGGCATTGTAAGCTGCGCGACGTTCAGGTGTTTGTGGCTCGACGGCATTTACCACGACACCAACGGTCAGACCCAGGAAGCGATAGATCTGACCCATCCACTCGGCGTCACGCCGTGCCAGGTAATCGTTGACGGTAACGACATGTACGCCTTTACCGGTCAACGCATTAAGGTAGACTGACAAAGTGGCGACAAGCGTTTTACCTTCACCGGTCTTCATCTCGGCGATCTTGCCCTGGTGCAGGACAACGCCACCGATGAGCTGCACGTCATAGTGTCGCATCTTGATGCGGCGCCAGCCCACCTCGCGCACGACGGCAAATGCCTCGGGCAAGAGATCCTCAAGTGTTTTCCCTGTCCTGTAGCGTTTAACCATGTCGGGGATCAACTGATCCATTGCCTCGGCCTTGAGGGCGACAATTTCTGGCTGCAGGTGGGCTAAGATCTTGCCCAGCAGTCGCTCTAAGCGCTCGTCCGCACCCTCCTCTTTATCAGGTGCGTTGCGCCGCTCCTCTTCGAAAGAAGGCCACGCGCTGTCGAATGCCTCTTCCAACACATCGCCGTCAATGTCCTCGAGGGCTGGTTCAATCTCTTTGAGCAGCGTTAGCGTGGCTTGCTGCGGCTCTTTCGCCTCATCCGGCCACTCCTGGCGCTCTTCAGCACGGTCCATTGCTGCACTGACTTGCAAGGGGATCAACGCCGGAAACAGTTTTTCATAGGCGGTCTCGAAGCTCTCCGAGAGGACATCTTGCAGGTTATCGCGCAGATAGTGTTCCACGTCACGACGTCTTTCGAGCGCCTGGCGGTACTCTGTAATGGCGCTGTGCAGTTGCTCATCGGTACATTTTTGGGCATAGGTATCTACGGTTTTGAGCGCCTCGCGGAAGAGTTTGACCAGCTCATTTTCGAGCACCAGGCCGCCTTTGAGGTGTAGGGAGAGTTGCGAGCGAAATTCTTCAGTTTTGGCCGCCAGCGCTTCGTCATTCAGGGCCTGCATGGCTGGTTCAAGTGCATTTATTTTATCTATGAGGGGCTGGATGACCTTTAGATCTCTTTTATTGGGGTCACCCATGATTTTCCCAAGTAATTGCATGTTGGTCTGATCTCCTGGTAATGGTGAATTATTGCTGGCTTTAGGTAGTCTCAGGTGTAAGTATTAGCCCGGTCGGAAGCTTTTCCTTTTGATAGTATTGCAAATAGTTCACTATATTATATCATACGGAGGGATTTTCGGGAGGTTGTAGAGCCCCTCTCTCCAGAGCAGAAGGTGACTACAAGGGATCGCCCTGTTTGCTGGGTTTGCATTATAAAGCAGCAACTCCCAGGATAGCCTGCCGTACCGCCTCATCCACTCCCTCACCTATCACTACTCCACTGGCGTGGAGGTAGAGCATAAAACGTTCAGCAGCGTCGCGCAAGGCATCCAACATCCCGGCATCCGGGGTCACGTCGGGCTCCCACCACCAACGGGCAATTGTCCATATGCCTTTCTCCAGGCGCGAATCCACGCGGGCGACGAAACGATCACCATAGAAGACGGGCAGCACATAATAGCCCCAACGGCGCAGATTTTCTGGTTTGTAGACTTCCCAGACATAATCAAAATCGAAGATGTAGCGCAGGGTTTTGCGATCCCACAACATGCTGTCAAGCGGACCGAGGAAGAGCATGCGTGGAGCAGGTAACGGCGCGTCCAGCAGATCGAGAGTGCTGGTGAGCATATAGTAGGGTACAGCTTTTTCCCCAACCCGTACCTGCGTAAGCACTCCTGCCTCCATCAAATGCGAGAGAGCTACTTTATTCTCCGCGCCGGTACCACAGCTGCACCAGATAGCGGCCTCGGCCGACCTGGGAAGAAGCCCCATTGCCTGTTGCCGCCGTGTGATAATCCAGCGGAGATATTCCTCTACATCCAACAGAGGCGTTCCTTGATAATGCTGCGCGGGAATGACGCGCTCGGGGCGCTCGTAATAATGGCGTCCATTTTTGCGATGGTGTGTCACGAGCAGGCCAGAGGCCCAGAGGGAACGCATGATGCGCTTGATGCGGGTCTGGCCGTACCACGAGTGGTCCGCTCCCACACGCTGGCGGTCTTCGAACTCCAACGACGAGAGCGGTCCTCTGGCATCGATGGTTTCCAGTATGCCACTGGCTATTTCGGCTTCAGCCTGCAAAAT
>CATPCK010000292.1 GCA_955652655.1 uncultured Ktedonobacteraceae bacterium
GCAAGTTGAAGCGCTTGCGGAACCGCTCGACGCGACCAGCCGCGTCAAGGATGCGCTGTTGACCAGTGAAGAATGGATGGCACTTCGAGCAGACATCAACCTTCAAAACTGGTTTGACGCTCAGTGTTTTGAAACTGTTACCACAGGCACAACTGACCGTGGACTCAATATAATTTGGATGGATTCCTTTTTTCATTACGACAACTCCCGCGAGATTTCTATGTTGGTTATTTATGAGCTACGAGCATGATTGTTCGTGAGCGGCACCCCGACGTCAAGGCACCCCTCTCCATTACAATCTGCATTGTATTTGCCATATTCTATCATAGATAACAACTAAGCGCATACATTTATGCCCGATTATCTTAAGGTAGAGGTAAAAGTCATGTATCTTACCTTAGAGATACAGGCTGAGGGAGGGAAGGTAGAGGTTACGCAAAAAAGGGAATTGTCAACAAACTCCTTATAGATGCAATTGTATCCATTGTTGCACATTTTCTTTACCCTGTGTTATAATCCTTATGGAACAAATGAGAGATAACAGATGGGATTTCGCGCATGAAAAAGAACGAGCCGCCCTCTGTTTGGGGATCACTGGCCTTGATGGGCCAACTAGGTTTGGTCATAGTTATTCCCCTCGTGCTAGGTTTCTTTGTTGGGAACTATCTTGATGGTCTTACCAATACAAAGAATGTCTATTTATATCTCGGGCTGCTGCTTGGCCTGATCGTAGGGATATTTGGAGCGTACCGTTTATTTGCACCTTACTTTAAATAGGATAGACGGGAGTCTCTCACAACGAACATGATCTGGCAGAGCTCGACCAATAGGAGGATGTCGAGTGGGGCTCTGGAAACTACTTGAAATAAGAATTCAGCCGGAGGTGATTTTCTACATCGGACCACTTCCGGTGACAAACACGCTACTTTGCACCTGGATATCAATCCTCATTTTAGTAGTATTCTTCTACTTTGCTACGCGCCGACGCGCCCTTGTCCCCTCTGGTATACAGAATGTCGCCGAGTATCTCATAGAGTATCTTCTAGGATTGGTAGAAGGTGTTTCCGGTAAAGAAAAAGGAAGAAGATTTTTCCCCCTGGTAGCGACTCTTTTCATCTTCATTATAACTTGCAATCTACTGGATGTCGTCCCTGGGGTAGATACTGTCGGCACGCTTAATACCGCTGCCGTTCAGGCTGCCCATATAACCAGCAAGCCTATGCTTGGGTTCTTGCTCTTTGGCGATCTTTCTAATTTACTGGTCCCCTGGATTCGCCCGGCAACCACTGATCTGAACCTGAATTTCGCCATGGCTATCACCGTGGTAGTAACCTGCCAGGTGCTTGGTTTCACTACACTGGGGCCCATGGAACACCTTAGTAAATACATCAACTTGAAAACATTTTTCAGGTCATTGCGCAAGCTTGATTTCGCAGGAATGTTCCAGGGACTTATCGAGTTCTTCGTGGGTATCATCGATATCATAAGCGAATTGTCTCGTATTCTTTCACTGGCCTTCCGTCTCTTTGGCAATATCTTCGCTGGCAGCGCGGTATTAGCAGTGTTTGCATTCATTTTGCCGTTTATATCCGATGCTATCTTCATCCCGTTCGAGCTGTTTATCGCTTTCGTACAGGCCCTGGTCTTCTCCCTCCTGACCCTTGTCTACCTGGAAATGGCCACTACAAGCGAGCACACAGCAGAGGAAGAATATGAGCAAAAAGAGGAGCAGAGGGAGGAGGTCGCGGTAACCCATTAATCAAAGAAGGGAGGAAGATGTCCTCCCCTGCAAATCAACAGTAATTGCTACTCGCAGATTTTTCTTACTGCGATTGCATAAATTTCATTGAACAACATAATAAAGGATTGTCCTTAAGGAGGATTTTCATCATGCTTTTAAGTTCCCTTGCGTCAGTGTTACCCATTGTTTTGGCAGCGACTACTCCGTTTGATTCTTTAGCAGTAGCGTTAGCAATTGGTCTGGGAGCCATCGGCCCGGGTGTCGGTATCGGTATCGCCGCAGGTCAGGCATTCAACGCCATCGGGCGAAACCCTGAAGCGGAGCCGCTGATTCGTATCAACATGTTTATCGGTCTGGCTTTCGCCGAAGCTATCGCTATTTACGCCCTGGTTATCGCCTTCTTGCTCAACGCCAGATAGTGTACCTTGACAGCCGCAGAGGATGTCACAGCCTGGAAGCCATAAGATAGCGAAAGATAGCGCAAAATTCACCGAGGGCCGATCAATCGGCTATGGGCGCGATAAATCGGGCCCCTACGTGGGGCACCAGGCTACTACCTCTAATGAAAGGAGGCGCACAAAGTGGTACAGACAATTATTCTTGCTGACCTTTTAGGAGGCTTCGGTGTCAATGCTCTTGCCTTTCTCTCACAGCTCGTCAGTTTTGGCATCGTCTTCTTGTTACTTTGGAGATGGGGATTCCCTGCAATTCTTAAGACGATGAACCAGCGCCAGGCAGTTATTCAAGAGGGTATCGAGAATGCAGAGCGGGCCAAGCGCGAGCTTGATGAGGCAACGGCACGCGCCGAACAGGTTATGCTGGAGGCACGAAGGCACGCGCAGGAAACGATCGAGCAAGCAGCGAAGGCCGCCGAGGCTGAAGCTAACCGTATTCGAGAAGAAGCGTACGCTCAGGCTGATCAGATTAGCAAGCAGCAAATAGCACGCATTCAACAGGAAGCTGCGCGTGCACGCGCTGAACTTAATCGCCTGGTTGTGAACCTCTCAATCAATGCAGCGAGCAAGGTCATTAGTAAATCGGTCGATAGCAGCGACAACCGCCGCCTGGTGGAAGAGTTCGTTAGCACTAGCCAGACAAAGGAACAGTAATGCTTAAAGGAGCGATAGCGCGTCGCTACGCGATGGCCATCTTCGAGATCGCGCGCAAGCAGAACACAGTTGACCGCACTCTCGAAGACGTGAAAGAGATAGCTCAGCTCTTTGCGATCCGCAAACTGGTATATCTCCTACAGGAGCCTAAAATTCCCGCGCAGCGCAAAGAGACAGCCATACGCCAGGCGCTGGCGGATAAGGTGCTGCCTACATCGCTCAACCTCGCTCTGCTCGTTGTCCAGCGTGAACTGGTCGACCTGATGCCAAACATTGGCAGCGAACTCGAACAACTTGTGCTGAATTATAAGAACCAGGCAATAGCGGAAGTTACAACGGCAACGAAACTTGACGATGCGCAGATGGACCTTATCAAGCAAGCACTGGAACGTAGAACAGGTAAGACAATTCTCTTAGAAACGAAGGTTCAGCCCGAAATTCTGGGTGGAGTAATTGCCCGTGTCGGCGACCGCATAATTGACGGTAGCATCCGCTATCGCTTGAGCGCGTTGCGACAGCAGTTGTTAGCAGGAGCCGCGAGCAGCAACACCGATTTCCTATCTGGAATAGAAGACGGTCAGGGTACAGCGGCTGCTGATACCCTGGTAACGCCAGGTGGTAATCCACAAGAAGAAACGGCTGAGCCGAGTAGATTACAAAGTAGCTAGAGCAATGAGGATTGAAAACGAGGAGGAATAACGATGGCATCCTGGGCTGATGAAATCAGTGCCATTATTGAGAAAAACATCGCAGGTTTTGGTGGAAGCGAGACAGAGACAGCCAGCGTTGGCACGGTGATTGCGGTGTCGGACGGTATCGCTCGCGTTTACGGACTGCAAGATGTGAAGTATCTCGAGTTGGTAGAATTTCCTCGCACAGGGATTATGGGATTGGCCTTCAACCTTGAAGAAGAGACGGTCAGTTGCCCAATCCTGGGTGAGTACACACATATTAGAGAAGACGACGAAGTGCGCACCACCGGCCGAGTTATCTCGGTCCCCGTTGGCGATGCACTGATCGGTCGCGTGGTCAATCCTCTTGGTGAGCCAATCGACGACCGCGGACCTATTGCTACGGACAAGACACGCCCAATCGAGCGCGTTGCTCCAGGTGTCATCACGCGACAAAGCGTGGATACCCCTGTACAGACGGGTATCAAAGCCATTGACAGTATGATCCCTATCGGGCGTGGTCAGCGTGAGTTGATCATTGGTGACCGCCAGACGGGTAAGTCGGCCATCGCGATTGATACGATCATCAACCAGAAGGGTAAAGACCTGATTTGTATCTACGTCGCGATCGGCCAGAAAAACTCGACGGTTGCGCGAACACGCGAGATTTTAGAGCAGCATGGCGCGATGGAGCATACCATTATCGTCGACGCCGGCGCCTCTGACCCGGCTCCCTTGAAGTACCTGGCCCCCTACGCGGGTTGCGCCATGGGTGAAGAGTTCATGGAAGCGGGACGTGACGCGCTGATCATTTACGATGACCTGACCAAGCACGCCGAGGCGTATCGCAACATCTCGCTGATCATTCGCCGTCCTCCTGGACGCGAGGCCTACCCTGGTGACGTGTTCTACCTGCACTCGCGCCTATTGGAGCGCGCGGCGCGTCTCAACGAGGATTATGGAGGTGGTTCACTAACGGCCTTGCCAATCATCGAGACAAAGGCCAACGACATTTCAGCGTATATTCCTACGAACGTAATCTCGATTACCGATGGACAGATATTCCTTGAGTCGGACTTGTTTAACGCGGGCTTGCGACCGGCCATTAACGTCGGCCTCTCGGTCTCGCGCGTAGGAAGTAGCGCGCAAACGCGTGCTATGAAACAGGTAGCTGGATCGCTACGTCTTGACCTGGCACAGTTCCGTGAGCTGGCGGCATTCGCGCAGTTCTCTTCGGACCTTGACAAGGCGACCAAGGCACGTATCGACCGTGGACAACGCTTGACCGAAATTCTCAAGCAGCCGCAGTACCGACCGGTGCCTGTCGAGAAACAGGTAATGATCATCTTTGCCGCCACTAACGGGTACCTGGACAGTACGCCAGTCGACAAGGTCACCGAATGGGAGGCCGCGTTCTATCGTTACATGGATGCGAACCACCCCGAGGTCGGGCAGGCGATCATTGACCAGTCGGTGAAGGGCAAAGATAAGATGTCCCCTGACTTGTTGAATCAACTGAAAGCTGCTATTGAAGAGTTTATTCAGACAGCCGCACCACACTAGGAGACACTGCTATGGCATCAACTAGAGAGGTTCGGCGGCGCATACGCTCGGTCAAAAATACGGCGCAGATTACCAAGGCCATGCAAATGGTGGCGAGCAGCAAAATGCGGCGAGCGCAGGAGCGTGTCCAACAGGCACGTCCCTACTCCGCGCAGATTCGCGCCCTCGTTTCGCGCCTCGCGAACGCGTCGGGCGATGATCTTGGCGAGGATGTTGCCCTGCTGAAAGAGCGTCCAGTGCACACCATTGGCATGATCCTGTTAACACCGGATCGTGGCCTGTGCGGCGC
>CATPCK010000293.1 GCA_955652655.1 uncultured Ktedonobacteraceae bacterium
GGAGCGCATCGTCTATGCCATGGGTACACTCTCAGAGGCCAACATATGGATCGATGATACGGCTGGTATCTCGACGGTGGAGATGCGCAGCAAAGCCCGGCGCTTGCAGGCTGAGCGCGGCATCGATTTGATTATTGTTGACTATCTGCAATTGATGCAGTCGATGTCAGGGAGTGGCAAGCGCAACGAAAACCGCGTGCAAGAGATCTCCGAGATTAGCCGCAACCTGAAGAGTTTAGCGCGCGAACTGAACGTGCCCGTTCTGGCGTTAGCCCAGCTCTCTCGCGCCGTGGAGAGCCGCCAATCCAAAGTACCCCAGTTGTCCGACCTTCGCGAAAGTGGCTGTATCACCGGTGATACGCCAGTCTATCTCCCTGACACAGGCAACTATTGTCCAATTGAACAGCTGGTCGGGCAAAAGGAATTTCGCGTACTGGCTTTGAATACCAATACGTGGCAACTGGAGCCACGCACTGTAAGCAATGCTTTCTCTACTGGAAGTAAGCCTGTTTACCGTTTGACAACCCGTTTGGGACGCACAATCCGTGCTACAGCGAACCATAACTTTTTCACCATGCGAGGCTGGCAAAGGCTCGACGCCCTATCTCGAGGCGAAAGGATAGCACTACCGCGCAGGCTACCAGGTCCTATGCAAGCCACCATGAGTGATAACGAGCTTGCGCTGCTTGGACACCTCATCGGCGATGGTTGCACCTTGCCTCGCCACGCCATTCAATATACTACCCATGAACTTGAGTTAGCTGAAACCGTAGCAGGGTTAGCAACTGCCGTTTTTGGAGATGCTGTCGTGCCACGTATTCACCAGGAGCGTGACTGGTACCAGGTATATCTTTACGCCGCTTGCCACCTCACTCATGGGGTACATAATCCCGTTGCTGCCTGGTTTGATGACCTTGGTGTATTTGGTCTGCGTTCATATGAAAAACATGTGCCTGAGAAGGTCTTTGCACAACCCGCTGAGTGCATCGCCCACTTTTTACGTCATCTCTGGTCTACCGATGGCTGTATCAACTTGAGTTACGGAAAAAAGCATTATACTAACATCTATTATGCTTCGAGTAGCCATGAGTTAGCTCGAAATGTGCAATCACTTTTGCTACGTATTGGGATCAACGCTACCCTATCTCAGCACGCTCAAGTTAACAAGGGGCGAGATCAGTATCATGTAACGGTCAGTGGAAAAGATGAAATCGGGCGTTTTATCACACAAGTTGGTGCATTGAGTCAGAAAAAATTAGTGCACCAGGTAGCCATTGTTGATTACCTTGCTCAACGGCAAGCTAATACCAATCGCGATGTATTACCTCGTGAGGTATGGCAGCTTTATGCTGTTCCAGCCATGCAGGTAGCCAGCATAACAAGCCGTCAAATGCAAGCTGGCTTAGGAAACGCTTATTGTGGTACAGGCCTTTACAAGCAAAACTTAAGCCGTGAACGTGCTATTCGCCTGGCACAGGTCGTCCAATGCGACAAGCTAACCAGTTTAGCACAAAGCGACGCTTATTGGGATGAAATTATCGCAATAGAGCCCGACGGCGAAGCTGAAGTCTACGATTTAACGGTAGACAATTTACACAACTTTGTAGCTGGCGATATTATAGTTCACAACAGTATTGAGCAAGATTCGGATATCGTCATGTTCATCTACCGCGACGACGTCTATAACCCGGAAACCGAACGCAAAAACATCGCGGACATCATAGTCGCAAAACATCGCAACGGGCCAGTTGGCACAATCAGTCTCTATTTTCAAGCCAG
This sequence comes from uncultured Ktedonobacteraceae bacterium, assembly GCA_955652655.1. GTDB lineage: Bacteria > Chloroflexota > Ktedonobacteria > Ktedonobacterales > Ktedonobacteraceae > UBA11361. The sequence goes on from CATPCK010000293.1 coordinate 1,780, forward strand.
CCAGACCCGCTTCCATGACCTGGAGCTCACTCCCCCAGCGGAGTAACGCATAAAACGTATAAAATACATCATTGGACTTATTATCATGACAGGTTTTGCTGGATTCCCATCGGGGAAAAATCCATTCGTGCCTGTACCGGAAGTATTTTTCACGGTACTTTTGCCGGAAATCGAGGATAGTGCCGAACTAAAAGTGACACTCCACCTTTTCTGGCTCCTGGCACAAAAAAAGGGCAACCCACGCTGCGTGAGCGGCAACGATCTGGTGGCTGACCACGTCTTGTTGCGCAGCCTCAAACGCAGGGGCGACCCCCGACCACCCGAGGAGCGCTTGCACCAGGGTTTAGAATTGGCACTTGCGCGCGGAACCCTTTTGAGGATACACTTACGACTAGTGAGTGAAGGGGACGAGCAAGCAGAGATTATCGACTGGTATTTCTTTAACACACCTCGTAGCCGTAAAGTAGTGAACGAGCTACAGGGAGGCCAAATAGTTCCTGTGCGCCTTCTCAATGTCGAGGGAGAGCAAATCGAACAGGAAAGTGAAATCGCGGTACCCGCCGGTGCGCGGAAACATAACAATAGCACTGAAATGGCTCGTACTGTCCAGGTTCAAGTTGAACGTCCTAATATTTTTGTATTATATGAACAAAATATAGGCTTACTCTCTCCGCTCATTGCTGACCAGCTCAAAGATGCTGCCGAACAGTATCCACAGGAGTGGATCGAGGCGGCATTCCGAGAAGCTGTGCAGCACAATAAGCGAAATTGGAGCTATATCAGCGCGATTTTGAGGCGCTGGGAAAAGGAAGGCAGGCAACAATGGAAAGCCTGAATGATATTATCAATAGAACGGCCTCACACCGTCAACAGATACAGGAACAACGCTCAACGCAGCAGGATCCTGGCACTCAAGCGCAGCGACCAGGGCAACCCCACGGGCGGCGTCCTCCCTTGCCTGAACAAACAGCACGACTGGGCCAGCCGGGTTCACCTGTCAACCCGGAACTGCCACCTTCCAGAAAGTATCCTCAACAGACTGTCCACGGTGGAATGGCGAAACAAGGGCAAAGACAAGTGTCTAAATTTCCGCCGCAGGGTGCCGGCAATCAAATGCCGCGCAGGAGCAATAGCGATAGTCGCCCAGGCAATCCTCGCCACGACCAGCCGCTAGAAGAGCCAGGTTTTCCCGCTGGCCGCTCCGAGATGCGCTCCTCCACTACCCCTTACCCACGGGAGGCAGCATCGCCAAGGGTAGACCGGGATTTCTATGAGACGTACCCGGCCCGCTCCTCTGCAGATGTGCAGGAGGATTGGGACGAAGACGAAGCAACTATGCGCTATGGCGATTGGGAAACTGAAGTCAGTAGCGGCCCGCAGCGCTATCCCCAGTCAGACCCGGGTACGCCTTACGCTGCCCGCCAGGACAACAGCTGGCCAGGCGCGAGAAGCATGCCTCAATATCAAGCCAAAACCTCGTTCGGCGCACGGAATACACCTGCCCCACCGGCGCGAGTACCGGAAGCCAGGTCGCCCCTGACACGCAATCTTCGCGAGGAGCGCTTCGTGCAGTCACAACCACCTGCCCCTCAGGCATTGCCACAGGAGGCCCAGCACTATCAGCGTAATACGCAGCCGCTCAATCCCCGTGCTACCGCAGGAATGAGCCAGCAACCCTCGCGCGAGATTGAGGTCTACGAGCGCGTACAACAGGTTCTACCGGTAACTACCCCTTCCCTGGTGGGACCAAAGAGCGTCTGCCCAAAATGCAAAGGAGCAGGCTATCTACGTTCTGATGTTCCTTATGGTCATCCTAACTTTGGCAAACCCATTGCCTGTGAATGTAAAGAGGCTGAGAGGCGCGAAAAAAGACGCCATCAATTGCTTGAACTTTCTGATTTAAATACGTTCAAAAACAAAAGCTTTAGAAATTTTAACATACGCTTCTCAGGAGCACATCCTTCCTTGCAAGATGCTTATCAAGAAGCCTGGAGATTCGCACAAAACCCTAGTGGCTGGCTAGTTCTGATTGGTCCGAATGGCTGTGGCAAAACGCATTTAGCGGCAGCTATTGCCAACCAGAATCTCAGAGATGGTGCAGTTGTGCTCTTCACTGTCGTCCCTGATCTCCTTGCGCACCTGCGCGCTACATTTTCTCATACCTCGACCGAGCCATACGATCAACGTTTTGCTAAAATGCGTGAGGCAGAATTACTGGTCCTGGACGACCTGGGTTCCCATCAAAGTTCTCCCTGGGCAAACGAAAAACTTTTCCAGTTGTTGAATTACCGGTACAATCTGGGCCTCCCCACCGTGATCACAGCGAATATGCAAGGATTGACAGGCCTGGATGAGCGCATTCGTTCGCGTCTAAGCGACAACGCCCTGGTAACAACGGTAGAGCTTAATGGCGCAATCGATCATCGACCAAGAAACCCGCGGCGAGAACCGCTCTGGTAATATGTAACCCGTCCCTGTACGAGAGTATGGAGGCCTCCTGATGCCAACCTGTCGTAACTGTAATGGCACCGGCCTTATTGCTATAAGTGCCGTTTGTCAAAAGTGCAGTGGCACAGGTGAAATCATCACCTACGACAGCGATGGAACCGAAAGCATGCAGCTCTGCCCCAATTGTGAAGATGGATTGATCTATATAGAACAGAAATGCAGCTCCTGTAAAGGGACGGGTGAAGTAGTATCCCTGTGATTTACGAACAAGCTGATAGAAATCCTTCTCAACCTATTCTTGCGTTTGTATCTTGCAAGTGCTATCATTACGTTACAAGTGCCCGATTTTGCGGGCATCCTCTGCACATTTCGTTTTAATCGACGGTATATCTCGCCCAATGTACAATGGAGAGAAGGACAAACCGTTCGTTGTTTTAGATAAGTAAGGAGTTAACATGGGCGCCGTTTTTAACCCAAATGATCCAAAATGGATAAAAGGACGAGCCGAAATTCTTGAACCCAGGGGTATTATCCCCAATGTAGTTGAATCAACACCTCGTGGTGAGCGTGGCTGGGACATTTTTTCCCGCCTCTTGAAAGAGCGTATCATTTTCATTGGTACACCCATTGACGACATGGTCGCCAATGTGACAGTTGCACAACTATTGTTCTTGCAGAGTGAGGACGCCACCAAAGACATCAACATGTATATTAACTCTCCTGGTGGGAGTATCTATGCAGGTCTGGCGATCTACGACACCATGCAGTGGCTCAAACCAGATGTCTCAACCGTCTGTATGGGCATGGCAATGAGTATGGGCGCTGTCCTCTTGACCGCTGGTCAAAAAGGCAAACGCTTCTGCCTGCCAAATTCGACAGTGCTGATTCACCAGCCGCTCGGCGGCGCGGAAGGCCAGGCGGCTGATATCGAAATCACTGCCCGCGAAATCCTGCGCTTGCGCCGTAACATCTACGAGATTCTTGCCAAGCACACCGGTCAGACAACCGAGCGCATTATGCAAGACTCTGACCGCAACTACTACCTCTCCGCGGAACAGGCGGTCGAGTATGGTCTCGTTGATGAGGTGCTTACAGAAGGCGAAGAGGCTCTCTCGCGCTAAGCTTAAGCCAACTGGATAATGCATAAAGAGATAAAGAGTATAGAGCTGCTTTGCTTCTATACTCTTTATCTCTCGCATTGACGTTAAGGGAGGTCCTTTGCCAAAAAAGCCGATACACGCTCTCACGGGACGTACCGTTCGCTGCCTACTTTTTGACCTCGGCGATACGCTCTGGTTTCGCAAGGACCTGGCTGTATGGCAGCAATTAGAGAACGCCTCGAATGTGCAAGCTGCCACAATACTCCGGCAGACCGTTGCCCCCACCTCCCTACTTGATAGATCTGATATAGCACTGGGTCAGCTTCTCCGCGATGCGACGGACGAACAGATTCGTATCATGATTCGTCAGGACCCCTGGCTCGAGCCTGATTGCGCTCATGCCGTTGTGCAGGTACTACAGCAGTGGAGCATAGAGGGAGTTACTCGCGATAACGGTGCGGCCATCTTTGAGGCGCTGCGCGTGCGTATACCGGAGTCGCGTCCACTTTTTGATGATGTCCTCTCCACTCTCACCACCTTACAACAACGCGGCTTTCAATTGGGCATCGTTACCAATCGTCATTGGGGAGGGCAACTGTTCCAGGAAGATTTGCATACGCTTGGGCTGCTGAACTTTTTTGACCCGCGCCATATAGCGATTTCAGCCGATCTTGGTATTCGCAAGCCGAATCCAGCAATTTTTCTCCATGCGCTCAATGCTCTGGATATTCCACCAGAAGAAGCCGTGATGGTGGGTGACTCACTCAAAGCAGACATTCTAGGGGGTAAGATGCTCGGAATCTTTACTGTCTGGAAACCCAAACCAGGTGTACGCAGGCAGGATCACCTGATCACTACGGGAGCGACAACAGCAGCACATTCAACACCCGTCCTTCCTGGAAATCATGGGAGGGAGCAACACGACGATTTGTCTGAGGGATTACTTATCACCGATGATGACTACGTCCTCGCGCATGTGCAGAATCGCGAAGGCAGGTGGGATCAGCATATGCAGAGTGACATCAAGCCTGATCTCATCATTGAAAACGCGAGCGACCTGCTAGACATTTTCACTGAAGTAGGTGTGCAGTGACCCCTGTTTTACGCAAATGTTTTTTTGAGACACTCTACAAAAACCGCTATCTCTACCGCTTTGCCAGTACTGTGCCTTTCGCTGGACAATGGCGCGTCTGGCAACGCCTGGTGCTGCCGCGTATTACGGGCCACGACGTCCTGGAGTTGGGTTGCGGACTGGGAGACCTGCTGGTAGATATGATAACGGCAGGCTATAACTGTCGCGCCATCGAGCAATCTCCACAAATGGTGGCGGCGGCCCGCGATACCCTCCAGCGTCACAAGGTGGGCGAAAAAAATTGGGTTCTGCAGGGGTCAGCCCAGCGTCTTCCCTTCACTTCAGCATCATTCGATACGGTGGTGAGCACCTTCCCCTCTGAGTATATCTATGATCCTGATACCATAGCGGAGGTTGCGCGCGTCTTGCGCCCAGGTGGTCGCTTGATTGTAATTGAAGGGGCCAACCTTCTCCCCGTGGGATTTCTCCAATCCTTCCTGGTACTGGCGCAAATCCTCGTCTATGGCCCTTCGGCAGTCTTCGGGCCGCGCAAAAAGCGTAACCTGGACGAAGAAATGGCCCGGAATCAGGATACATTACGTCCTGAAGATAGGGTTATATTTACGAATCGTGATACGGCCGCAGGCATTACTAGTGATGAAGTGCCCGACGCCTGGTTTGGTCAACACATTCCCCTGGAACAGTTTAGCCTGCGCCGCCGCTCCGAACGTGCGCGTAGCCGACGCTGGGAAGTATATATCATTATTGGAGAAAAGATTCAGTAGGGACCCGATTTATCGCGTCCCCGCCAGCCAAGAGACAATACCATGCTAATATATAGCGAAAAACTCACTTCCCGGTATCCCCATCTCGCAGCAGCCTTTGCTACTATTCCCCAGGGAGAGCCCCATCTCCGCCGCTTACAGGATTTGAATAATACCTGGCAGAACATGCTGCTATCAGGATCGACGCGCCACTATACAGAGGTTGTTATCACCGAGGATCGCCCGGTCCTACCAGCCGAAGATTCCTTTGACATCATCTACGCTGGCGGAGGTCTTAACCTGCTCAATGCCGCGATCATGTCCCGCCGTTTCGGCCTGCGCGTCCTGGTCTTTGATCGCTTTACTGTTGGTGCCGTCCATCGCGAATGGAACATCTCGCGCGATGAATTGCGCGAATTGCTGGAAGTTGGACTGCTCACCCCCGATGAGCTTGAGAGCGTTATCCAGCGCGAATACCGTGACGGGCTGGTCCGTTTCCACCCACAACATATACAGGTTCCTGCCGCTGAGTTGCACCTCAAAGGAGTCCTGGACGTCGCTGTGGACGCTGAAAAGTTGACCTCACTCTGTATAAGAAAGATACAGGAGCTGCAGCTTTCAGGTCTACCCAACATCATCTTACACAGCACGACATTTGTACATTGTGCCGTCCAGCCAGCTTCTGGCGTGACGGTCGATGTCATTGATGCTTCCGGTCAGAAACACAGCTTTAGCGCGCGGCTGCTAATCGATGGCATGGGTTCGACTTCGCCCATTGCCTGCCAGCTCAACTGCGGCCGCCCATTTTCGCTTGTCTGCCCAACGGTCGGCACAGTGGCAAGAGGCTACAAACGTGGGAATGCACCCGGCGCCATTGATCCCGAGGTCGGTGAAGTGCTGGTGACAACCGAGGACGCGCGCAATGGCCGGCAACTGATCTGGGAAGCGTTCCCCGGGACAGGCGACCAGGTCGCGATCTACCTGTTTCACTACGCGGAGGCTGGAACATCTGTTGACCTCCTGGAGCTGTTCGACCGCTTCTTCGAACAATTGCCCAGCTATAAAGATACCAGCACCGTAGAGATCATCAAGCCAGTATACGGGTTCATACCAGCCGGTTATAACATCTCGCTGCCCTGGCAAAAAAAACCTAAGGTGCTGGCCTACGATCGCGTGCTCTCCCTGGGTGATGCTGCCGCCTTTCAGTCTCCCCTGACCTTTTGTGGTTTTGGCTCCTATGTGCGCAACGTCCGTCGCATCACGACGCTGTTAGCGCTCGCACTCGAAACTAATTGTCTGCGGGCCGGCGATCTCAATCTTATCCGTGCATCCGAGTCCGTTCCCGCGGTTGCGCGAGCATTCAGCAAATTTATGATTGCCAAACCAGAATATGCTGAAGCGCCCTGGCAGGTCAACGAAACGCTCAATGTGTTCTGCCGCGTCCTTTATGACATGGGTCCCAGGGTCACCAACGCTTTCTTCAAGGATCGCATAAGTTGGCGCGATTACACCAGGCTGGTGCTCAAAACTCCTGGCTATTACCCTAAGATATACAGGCTGGCTTTCAGTACCCTTTCTTTGGCCGAGGGCATAGGCTGGGTAACAGCCTGGCTTCAATTGGGACGCCAATCCGCGGGATACCTTCTCTATCGAACAGCAAAACCACTCTCGCGCTCCTCACCTGGTTCTCTCGTCATAGAGACCGTGAGCCGCGCTTTCCCCGGTATGGGACTCCACATCGCAGTGACAGGCGAAGCCATGAAACAGGTAGCACGTGGCGCAGGCAAGCAAGTCGCTAGAACAGGAAAACGACGTGGCATAGCGTACTGGTTAGCTGGATTGTGGCCACAAGGCTAGCGCTCGCTATTGTTCAGAACGCACCGGTACATCTTCCACATCCACATTATTGCCCCGGATATTCACGTTGCCTTCGCGCTCGATATGAGCCTCCTCACGCTGCACGGATCCTGAAAAGCGTTTGGTCTCCTGTATATGGCGCTTACCCACAACCAGTTCTTCAATCACCACTGGCCGCTTCTCGATCATTACCTGCTCCGTGCGAATAGGAATCCTGATAACCTCGCCCTCGCCAATCTCGACGAGTTTACCGATTGGCTGATCCTGGTTATCAGGCATGTCCGGGTTGTTGGATAGTTGATCACTGGTGCCAGCGGGGTCAATTGGAATAGAGCGGCGCTCGATGACCAGTTCCTCGCGCATAATCGGTACGGTGATGGTTCTCTCTTCCATGACTACCACTTTGCGAATAGAGACCTCGCCGATCTCTATCGGGTGTTTACGAGGCTGGAGTACCTCTTCGCGCAACTGGATAGTGTGAGTATCTTGCATATATTCAGGTCGAGAACGAGCGTCATAAGCCCCGAAACGAGAGAGGATATCACGCGCCTCCTGCTGGCGGCCGTACGATTGGACCATCACTATCGCGGAACCCGCCTCGTACTCGTGCTGGTAGTACTCGACCTCGTCTTTCGGTATGTCCTGCTCTGTGAGAGCATCGAAGACACTCCCATCTCCCTGCCCTGAAAACTTGCTCATGAGCGTTTCCAGGAGACCGCCAGCCATGGCACCTTTGCCTGAATACCGGATCTGATCGTCTCTAAACCCGGCATGCCGTAGTTCATCGATGGCCTGTTCCGCCAGGGCGCGTTCCCTAAAAACGCCTACAACGATTGGACTTTCAGTCGTTTCCATGAGCTATCTCCTTATAACAGATGATGTGAAGTCTACTAACAGAAAATAGGCAACTGCGTAGGCGTAAAGCTTCACCCAGGCCAGTTGCCTATCTTTCCTGCTCCAGCTTCTACTATTGGTTGTTTATGTTGCTATCTCGAACGCTGGTATCGTCACCCTGAATATTCACATCGCCCTGGCGCTCGACGCGAGCTTCTTCTCGGCGAACCGTGTCCGAAACCCGCTGGGAATCCTGGACTTGCCGCTTGCCGAGAGAAACCTCTTCTCTCACCACAGCCTGCTTATCGACCGACACCTGCTCCTCGCGAACAGGAACCCTGTAGGTCTCGCCTTCACCTATTGGTGTATCGGACGGCTGGCCCGAAGCAGCATGACGCTCGATGACCACCTCTTCACGGTTGACCGGCACATCGAAAGACTGTTGTTCAGAAACCACTTCTTTGCGCAGACCAACTGCGCCAGTCTCTACGGACTGCTTGTTGGCGCGAAGTTGTTCTTCACGCAGCTGGATATTTTGTCCCGCCTCGGTGTTATAGTCAGTCGCCTGACCAGTGGTGGCCGCGTTAGCATAGCTGCTTGTGCCGCTTGTCCGACCAGAACGAGACGCGTAATCATAGCCACCATCGCGATACAGGATCTGGGATGCCTCCTGCTGGCGGTCGCTTGTATTGACTACCACAACAGTACGGCCTGACTCAAACTCTCCATTGTAGAAGGTAGCCTCATCTTCGGGCAAGCCCAAATTCGCTAAAGAATTGGTGATGCCAGAACCGCCTTTATGCACAGAATACCTGATCTCATCTTTGCTGAATCCAGCACTCATCAGATCATTCATAGCCTGCTGTGCCTGGGCCTCCTCTTGAAAGACACCTACTACAAAAGAACGATTCGTCATTGTCATAATTTTTCTCCCTTCGAACATTAATAGCAATTGTAAAGCGGTAAGCACTCCTTTGGAGGTACTCCCTTCTCACAACACTTAACCAAACAAAATGTTTACCACTTTGTTCACCTTAACATTTGTCTCGTTCAGGCTTCCTTTTACACGAATGAAGTTAATAAAAAGTTGCATTATGTTCCATTTAACATGCGGCTCTGCTTATATTGCTTTTCTGCTCTTTATAGATATATTGCACTGCTTATACGTGTATAAAGTCGCTCAGGAAGCCCATTCCTTGTAATAACTTTTGACAAACCATGGACAAGCGTTCCACAGAGTCCTTGCTGAAACAGAGACAATAAGGCAGAGAATAATTCCTGTTACACCTCTACCTTTTCAAATCCATATATCATTACCACGCCAGATACGACAGGCGAGTGTCATTTATGTCTACAACCTCTAAAAAATTTGACGTATACCCGCGGGGCGGTTATAATCATCTGGATATATATTCAGCATTTCTTTGGGGAGCACGGGAAGCAAAGTGCAATTCTGGCGCCCGCGAGGGGTGCCCGGCGACCGCCATAGTCGCCTTTAACTGTCTTTTCTTTTTTCTAAGGAATTATACCAATGCCAAAAATGTATGGATGGGTGCGTGAGGTAGTGCCCGAAAGCCCTGCCGACCTCGCAGGTCTACAACCCGGTGATCTTGTTCGCACGATTAATGGCAACCTCATTCGTGACCTGGTCGATTATCGCTTCTACGTGGCTGATGAAGAGCTGACTATCGGCTTCGAGCGGCAGCAGGCGCAGCATGAAGTGCGTATAAGCAAGTCATCCGACGAGAGTCTGGGCGTGCTGTTCGGTGAAGAGCCTGCTCCCTTTATTCGGCAATGTGCCAATAAATGCGTCTTCTGCTTTATCAAAGGACTACCAGAACGTTTTGCGCCACAGCCAGGACTGGCTCATGGTATGCGCTCTTCGCTCTATATTAAAGATGATGATTACCGCTATTCATTTCTCTTTGGCAACTTTATTACGCTGACCAATCTTAAAGAGCACGACTGGCAGCGCCTCGATGAACAAAAGTTGACGCCTCTCTATGTCTCGGTGCACGCGACCGACCCTGACTTACGCCGCAAGCTGGTCGATGGCCCACGTGCTGGTGATATTATTGACCACATCAAACGCCTGGGAGAGATGCACATCACCTGCCACACCCAGCTTGTTCTCTGCCCAACCATCAATGACGGCGAGCACCTCGATCGCAGCATCCAGGATTTGGCGGCGTTACGTCCCATCGTTGAATCCATCTCTGTGGTGCCTGTAGGTCTCACCAGGTACAATAATATGATGAAGACAGGTGATCTACCCCCGCTGCGACACTATACTCGCCAGGAGGCAGAGGCTATCATTGCTCAGGTGCAGTTCCACCAGCGGCGTTTTGCCGTGGAAGACCCCGATGGCTACCCGCTCGCCTACCTCTCCGACGAGTGGTACTACATAACGGGACACGAGTTCCCACCTGCCCAACACTACGGCTCGTATTCGCAGATTGAGAACGGGGTGGGCATGACGCGCTTCTTGATCGAGCAGTGGAACCGCAGCAAGCGCAGATTGCCAGCAGCCATGCCGCAGTCCCGTCGCGTGACGCTGGTCACCAGCATCATGGCTCGCCCTGTAATTGAACAGTTCGCTGAAGATATACGCCAGGTTGAGCAACTCGAAGTGCAGGTGTTACCAATCGTTAACAAGTTCTTTGGTGAAGAAGTGACTGTCGCAGGGTTACTCTGCGGACAGGATGTCCTGGCTGCGCTAGAAGAGAACGGGAACCTGGGTGATCTCGTCTTGTTTCCGCGCGTGATGCTAGACAACGAGGGAATGCGCTTCCTCGATGATGTCACAGTGGAAGAGTTCGAGCAGCGTCTTCCTGTGCGGGCCGAGTTTGTCAGAAATGCCCAGGAAACGATCGACGCGATTCGTTCGCTGGCATCACCCGGCCGAGAAATACATGCGCCCAAAGTGGCCCAGCGCATGCAGGCACGCTAAACTACAACACACAGCAGTATCATACCTGAAGAAGGAAAAGAGGTGCGCAAGCGCACCTCTTTTCCTTCTTCAGGCTATCAACTCTGCCCCTTCGCTTTTTGGGTTGTTGACCAGCCGCGAAACAGCCCTCGCTGTCATTTCTTCAGCAGCATAGGGAGCAAGTAGAGGCAGCAAAGCCTGTTCATCGTGAAGCTCGTTGTCAAGCCACATATCACAGCCATTGGAGGAAAGAATGACGGGCATGCGGTCATGAATGGATGTAACCAGCGCATTTGGCTGCGTAGTAACAATGGTACAGGTACGTATGTCGCGTCCATCGGGACTATGCCAGAGATCCCACAGCCCAGCAAAAGCAAACGGACTGCCATCTTTCAGCGTGATATACATTGGAGTCTTGCCGCCCTGTTCCTTCTTCCACTCATAGAAACCATCTGCAGCCACGAGACAACGTCGTGAACGCAGCAACCTCTTGAAGCTAGGTTTCTCCGCCAGTGTTTCCGCCCTGGCGTTAATCATCTTCGAACCAATCGACTCATCCTTGGCCCACGAAGGGATCAACCCCCACTGCAACCACTCCATATGAGCTGACCCATTGCTCAGAATGCTCACAACTTCCTGTGTTGGAGCAACATTATAACGCGGCGCCGCTTGCAAAGTAGGCGGCACACCAAACTTCTCCGCGACAGTCTTGATATCGGTAGAAAGCGTAAAACGTCCACACATAATTCTTCTCCTCAGAACAAGGGAACAAGGGAACAAGAGAACAAGATATTCCAACCCTATTTCTCTATCTCTCTATACTATTCTTTTATAACATGTTGGAAAAGGAAATAACGACTACGCGCAAACGAGAAGAGAGGATGTGCCAGAGCAAACAAGATTTGTTTTTTTTATATGGGTTTTTTTTGTTGGGGGAAGGCCGTTTTTTTTGTTGAACTCTCTCATATTTTCTTTTTTTTGCGCGGCCCAATAGACTGGTAAATCAAAACCTTCAGGGCGAGCAAAGCATTCAGTTGACATCGTTGCTGTCTTGATACGCGCTACAGAGAACACCTGTTTCTCGTCTTCTCCGCACACGGCGCCAACCAGGTACCACGCTTTGTCCTGTGAAACCAGGCCATATGGTTCAATCTGCTGGTTACTATAGGTACCGTTGCCACTGTTGCCGTTACAATACGAGATTACTAACCTGCGCTCCTGCCAGATAGCCTCCTGGATTGTTTGTAGCTGAGGCAGCGCCTCCTCGCTCAGACCTGAACCGGCAATATCAAGGTAAATGCGTTGGCGCACCTGCTCCGCTCCGTGACGTTGTGCCGCGGGTAGAGCGGCCGTCAGCTTCATCAGGGCATCATCAAGAGCTTTGCTGAGGCCCAGGTCGGCCAATGGGCCTACCATCTTCAACAGGAAAAGTGCGCGTATCTCTGACTCGGTCAGTCCAGTCAGGCGAGTTTGATAGCCGTCCATCAGAGAACAGCCACCTCCCGGCCCACGCTCAGCATAGACGGGTATACCAGCCATACCAAGCGCTTCAATGTCGCGATAAATTGTTCGCTCCGAGACCTCAAGGTGCTCCGCTAAATCCCGTGCAGTCATGCGACCTCTGCTCTGTAGTAGCAGCAGGATAGAGAGGAGTCGATCAGCGCGCATGTACGACCTCCATCTTTGTCAATAAGTTGGGGTAGGTCTTCAGTAGCAGAACAAGTATACCATAAATTGGAACAAATTTCCATGCTTTTCCGCTTTCCCACAATTCCTCAGTATAATATCTAATGAAAGGATTTTCTTCCTCTCACCTCATTTGTTGTTGACTAAGCGCCAATAGCCATCTGCATACTACTCATTACAAAAGTTGCACTGTTGCGCGTAATGCAGGCATCGACAAAGGCAGTAAAGAGCTTGGCCCAGACAGGTTCACGCGGATAGATCTCTTCCGGATGTCCCTGAGCCGCGACGGCAAAATGTTTCCCGGGAACTTCTAGTAGCTCCGCGATGCCATCTTCCGCGCGTCCGCTGATATGCACGCCCTTACCAAGCTCTTTCACCGCCTGATGATGAAGGCTATTGACCCAGAGTTCCCGCGTCCCAAAGATCTCCTCTACTTTGCTCCCCTCCTCGATGCATATGCTGTGGATAAGCGTGTGACGAGGTAATTCACGTTTACAATGCTGCATACTCCCTTCAACCTGGGCCTGCACATCCTGATAGAGCGTACCACCAAGGGCGACATTCATGAGCTGCATACCGCGACATACACCGAGTGTTGGGACATTTTCTTGTAATGCCCAGCGCGCCATAGTTAATTCTAACTCATCAAGTTTTTGGTCTACTTTACCTAGCATTGGATGTGGGTCTTCACCATAATGTACAGGTTGGATATCGGAACCGCCAGAAAACAAAATGCCATCCAGCTTCCCTAATAGAGGATGAAGCGTTCCAACATCATTAACCATAGGAATAAGTACCGGTACACCACCAGCGTGTTCTAATGCCTGGACATAAGAGCGATTATTGCAGTAGATTGGACGACCGGACCCCTCCCGGTAGTCTGCCTGACAAGGTATACCTATTAGCGGACGCATACAATTACTCCTTCACACGAACGATCAAAATGAGTTCTTTAATTTTGATGTGTAATAAAAAAAACGGAACGCTTTTTTTAGGTGCGCTCCGTTAAATGAAAATTTTACTCAAACGACGAAACGCCTTATGATTCCAAATCCAAGAAGCTCCAGCCAGTACTGGAGCTGAGTAATTACAAGGAATTGTTCTGCGTAACCGTGCCGTCGTTTCACGTATATACCTCAATGCATCTACAATGTTACAACCATGTTATACATCTATCATACAATTGTTGTCAAGCCAATTAGGACCTTTAAGCAGCTCTTAGGATGCTATGCACAACAGTCAATTTCCAAAAAAGGCGTTCCACCATTCCTGCCAGTACCCCTGTTGAACAGGCTGCTTGTGGTGATGGTCCGCCACAGGCTGCGTCTTTGTCGTTGAGCTTGTGATAATCACTGGATACTCTCCAGGACGAACATAGCCAAGTTGCTGGCGCGCCTCGCTCTCGACAACATACGGGTCTTTGTAATAATTCGCCAGTTTTACCAGGGTATCATGCTTATCCCGCAGTTGCTGGTACTGCTGTTGTGCACTCTGTACACGTTGCATGAGTGCGCTATTGGACCATGCCTGGGCCAACGAACTAAGCAGCAGGGTCAGGCAGATCAAGCCCGTCACCCAGATGATTGTCTGTGTGAAAAGCGAACTACGCCTGGCACGCGAACTGCCTACAGTCTCCTCTATGCCCACCGCTGATGTCACATAGGGCAGACTCCCGCTTGGTCGCGAGGAAATTTGTGTCCTTCTTGGCTGTTGCACCTGTTCTCCTCTTGAATTATCTCGTAACGGCACGTGTCATATCCTCTATTATACAATACGTCAATCCAAGACTTCGGTCAAGCGAATTACAGGTACAGGCCATGGATTCACGAAATTATAATGTAGGGGCGGAGGCAAGCTCCGCCCTGACCTCCCACCTTACGTTGGTGCAAATTTTTTAATGGGTATGCAAAACGAGAAGCCCCATGACATCGAAACCAACAAGCAGAAACATCAGCGCCAGGCTAACCAGCAAAAGGCTGCGCTGCCATGCCCCTTTCATGCTTGCATGAGGAGTAGAACGGGCTGTTACCTCAACATTCGGCATAGAGTATGAACGATTCAGCCCCTGGGCAGCTTGCAGATGTACCCGCTCTGGATCGGTAAGAGGGCCGCTAATGAGGCTCAGTTTTCTATTGACGGTGATGAGGCGATCACTAATCGCATGCTCGAAAGAGGTATGCAACTCCTCTTCGTCAGGTACTTGTTGCGACGATACCACGGGGATCGCAGGCATAGTTGCAAACCAATCCTCAACCATCGAGGGATCGGTGATAAAATCTGCCTTCATAGTCGTGTCCATCGCATCTTCGTTTACCGTGAGCTCTGTATCGGCTGTAAGACATTCTGTATACATGATTCGCAACTCCTTCCTGCTTATCTATTCTTTATACGCACCAGCATAGCGGAATTTGGACATCAAAGCATGGGTCAATTGACATATTTTGGGACTTTTTCGCTTTCCTAAGCATCATCTAACTTGATGAATTGATTATTAATTTTGCTGCGCCTCAAA
>CATPCK010000294.1 GCA_955652655.1 uncultured Ktedonobacteraceae bacterium
ATGCTGCGCGCGTATCTGCCCGGCCGTGCGGTCCTGGACGGCGAGTACCACGTGCCGCCAGTCATGAAAGTGCCATGAGATGAACAGGTTGATTCTGAAATACAAATATCCCATTACGTTCGCCATCCTGGCCGTCCTCGCATGGGTCGTCTACAGATATTTCTCTCTGGGGGGGAGCCAGCTCATTTCGTTCGTCGTCGTGGCAGTACTCGTATGGGGATTCGGCACGTGCGTTTTCCTGTATTTTTGGCCGCCTATCACGTACAGTGCCTACAAAAGAGCGGTAGTTCAGCATGGGCTCGGCGGAGACCCAATCCCCATCAATACGCTGTACGCGGTGCCCACTCTCTCTTCGCCCGCGGCGTCAAACTCCAGCTTATTAGCAACAGGGACCAACGACGTGCTCTACGTCGGCGGCTTGCTCGACCTCTCCAAAGGGCCGCAGGTTTTGCACGTGCCGGACATGGCTGGCCGTTACTACAGCGTGCAGTTCACTGATCCGTCGGACGGCACTAATTTTGCCTACGTCGGCACACGCACCACGGGAACCGAGGCTGGCGATTACCTCATGAGCGGGCCAGGCTGGAAAGGAACCGTGTCGCAGGGAATGACACAGATTGCTTCGCCGAACAAGTCGGTGCTCGTTATCGGTCGTGTCTTTGTCGAGAGCGACAGTGATCTCCCGACCGCCTACGGGCTTGCGAAGCAGATACAGCTCACACCACTCAGTCACTGATACCCCGATGTTTTTCAGGATGTACGCTCCATTGGAGAGCTGAGGCAGAGATGGAGTGAAATAACAAAGGGACAGAGACAACCTGGTCTTGCAAGAGTATCAATGTTCTACGTGTGGTACTCTTTATCATGTATCAAAATCCTTCTCTCTCTTCTCTGTGTGATCTTTCACGTTCTTCGTAAAACGCGTTAAAAAATCAGGTATAGTCTCATGTAAATCCCAGGATTCGAGCTTCGAGAAATTGGGAGAGCTAGTCTTCGTGGGCAAGCAGTCTGAAAACACGGACGGATCGCGCAGGGAACGGCCCGCAGAATTCTACCAATTTCTCGAAGCTCGAATCCTGGGATTTACACTCTATTGAAGCACTCCCGTGAGTTCATTCGTGATAGCTTTGGAGATCTATTTTGGTTGTGACCGAAGAAAGTGGAGTGCTGCCATGGGGAACCAGTCCGATGCCGATGATTCCTCCCCCTCCCTCACAACCATCTTCGTGGTGGAAGATGACGCTGACCTCGGCCTTCTGCTCCTACGATTCCTCAAAGAGGAGGTTCCTTGCCGCGTGGATCTGGCGACCAATGGCTTTGAGGTGTTGAAGCTTGTGCGATCAATCGCACCACATTTGTTTCTGGTCGATTACCACCTCCCCAGTAGGAATGGTCTTGAGCTGGTCGATCACTTGCGGGCTATTCCCACCCTGGAACAGACGCCTATCGTCCTCATGAGTGCGTGCATGCCAAGTGATGGGGTCAAGCAGCGCCAGATGCCTGCGATCCACAAGCCTTTTGACCTCAATCATCTTCTGCAGGTGGTGCGGGAACAGTTACCTGCTTCAGACGAGTTCCTCTTTGGCTGCTGCTGACGCTTTCGTTTTGCCAGTCGCCAACCGGTTCTTCATCGATACCTCTCGCCATTCATCGAAATCGGTGCTCGTCAACAAGCTCAGGTTTAGGTACCATTCCCTCCATGATGCAGCTATCAAGGCGGGTCTGTTTCAGCAGATGGCCTTTTTTCGAGGGTGTATGGGCATATGAGGCCCGCGACTGAGATGGACAACGTGAGCGTTGGCAAACCCAGACCGGTTCTCTTCGGTGTCTGCCTTCACCACTCCCAATGCTTCGTCGTATCTGTTCCAAGGATCAGCAGCAACAACACCCACAGGGGCGCAACCTTCCACAAGAGAGGGACCCACGGCGGAGGGGCGTACACACGCACAATGTTCACGACGACCTGGTGCCCGAGCAAGAGCGCAAGCAGGGATGGCAGCTCTGGTTCCAGCACACGAGTAAAGATGAGCCGTGTGCGAGGGAAACGTGGCTGTTCATCTTCACCAAAGCATCCCGTCACATCTGCGGGCAGACAGTCGGCAAATGCCGCAACCTCAGAAGACATCTGTGCGGCATCAGCAACCGAGGTGGTGCTCCATCCGGGGCGAGTCAAGGCATTGAGGGCATCCCCTTGCATATTCACTGCCATGACCTGCCCTGCCTGGACCTGTTTGATCAAGGTGCTATAGGGAACTTCCGTAAAGATGTCAGGCGGAGCAGAGGGCGCAGGAAGTGGCGGGTGCAATGCCAGGCCAAACAGGAGCAGGAAGAAGCATGCCAACAGCAGTCCTGTCAGTAGCGAAGACGACGATGTCTTGAGCATTTGCACTAGGCGTCCTCTCTGGAACCTGTCTGCTCGTCTCCCGTGCAAAAGATCTCGTTTCTTGTTCATACCCATCAGATCCCGCGTGAACAGGGGAGGAAGGAAGGATGCATCTCTGCCCCTGATCCTCCTCCACGTCACAGGGCTGTCAGGCCCAGGCAGCCCTTTCAGACTTCCTCGCGTATCGTCATCACCTGCTCACGTCGCGCCCCGAAGCAGATCAGCGCACATTGTCGTCCCCACTGCTGCACCTGCCATCGCATGTTTCACGAGGGGGTGCTCTTGCGTGAGAGCAGTATGTCTCACGCTATGCCTGTTCAGAGAGCGAGGCCACACTGTAAGCTTGGAAAATGTCATCACGGCCCAGGACCCCAATGGGATGCCTGGCATTGCCACGCGCAACGACCGGTAACACCTGTTGATCATGCACCCCCATCCGGCGAATAGCCTCGTCAAGAGGTTCATCGTCAAAGATCGTTTCAGGAGGGTGACTGACGATCGCTGCCAGCGTTTCCTCTCCTCGCTCATCGAGCACGGCCTCCTCAATCTCGTGGGCCATCAGCAGGCCCACCAGCGCACCTGCCTCATCCACCACCAGCACCGCCCATGATGGGTCTGCTTCAGTCTCACCGTCGCCTGAGCCACCGTGAGCGTCCGTGGGAGCATCAGCAGCTCGGTGGTCATAGCTTGACTCACCGGGATACGACGCATCAGATCATCGGCTACGCCCTTGCGCAGGTCGATGCCTCGCCGTTTCAGCTTGAGCGTATAGATGGTCTCTTTTCCCAGCATCTCAGAGACGAGAGTGCTGATCACCACTGCTGCCATCAGCGGCAGGATGACCGAGTAGTCGCCGGTCAGTTCAAAGAGAATGATGATGGCGGTGATCGGGGCACGAGCGGCCCCTGCAAAGACGGCGGCCATGCCGACTAATCCATAATTGCCTGGATGGGTCACGACCCCTGGGAACACTCCCTGCAAAAACGTCCCGTAGGCTTCCCCCAGCATGGCGCCAATGAACAGAGAGGGAGCAAAGACGCCCCCAGACCCCCCTGAACCGATGGTCAGCGAGACAGCCAGGATCTTTGCCACGACCAGGAGCAAGAGCAGCCCAAGCGCATAATGCCCCGCAAGCGCTGTACTCATGGCTGGATAGCCGACCCCAAACACCTGCGGCAGGAAGAACCCAAGCAGGCCAAGCATGAGGCCACCTGGAACCGGTTTGAGGTACTCCGGCATCGGAACAGCGTCAAAGCGATCTTCAAACCAGTACAGAATGCGTGTAAACGCGACGCCTGCGACCGCGCCCAGGATGCCGAGTATCGCATACAAAGGAACGTCCGTGATATGGAAGATCTGATAGGAGGGCAAAGGAAACGCCGGGACATTGCCGAAGGCAAAACGTCCGATCACGGAAGCGGTCACACTGGCGATCACCACGACCCCGAAGGAGCGGGTCGAAAACTCGCCAAGAATGATCTCCAGTGCGAAGAAGACTCCGGCAATGGGCGCGTTAAAGGTGGCAGCGATGCCACCAGCAGCCCCACAGGCCACCAGCGTCCGTGTGCGCGCCTCCGACATGCGAAAGAGTTGCCCAAAGGCGGAGCCAAGGGCCGACCCGATCTGCACAATGGGTCCCTCACGCCCGACAGAGCCACCTGAGCCGATGCAGATGGCAGAAGCAAGCGATTTAATGGCGGCCACAATGGGACGGATGCGTCCCCCCTTCTGGGCGACCGCGAGCATGACTTCAGGCACCCCATGCCCTTTGGCCTCGCGAGCAAAAAAGTAGATCAGAGGGCCGAACACCAGCCCCCCTATCGCTGGAAGCACGATGACGGCAGCAGGTCCGAGAACGGTGGCTAGCCTCGGACGAAGCACCTGAAAAAAGATGAAGGTGCATCCGCTGATGAGTTCGCGAAACACCACCGCCCCGAGTCCTGAGCCTATTCCAACTACCAGGCCACTGATGAGCAATACCTGCGTTTCCCGAACCGATGCGTGCAAGAGACGCTGCCAGGTCTTCCTCACGATGGAAAGCCAGCCAACGTCAAGAGCGGGATCACCTTGACGAGACACAAGACGCTGTAGGTATGCAAACAGAGCAGCACGTTTCATCAGCACCTTTCCTTGTGGTTCCACACTCTGATGGGTGGGTAACCATTCACTAACAAGACGAGAAAAAAGAGGCATCCTCAACGCGAGGACGCAGCGATCCCACGCAGGATCAGAGCTGCCACAGCCGGTGCCTGACGCGCGATCTCGGCCTCCGACTGTCCAAGGACCTTGGCGGAAAGGACGTAGGACTCCGTCAGGGACAGCACCATCAAGGCGGTGGCCTCGATGTTTGGGCAGCGGATCTCCCCGCGGGCCTGGCTCTGCTCCAGCATCAAGGCGATGACCGCCACATAATCACGCAACAGTTTCGTCGCCTCCGTCTGGAAGGCACGGTTCACACCGTAGAGCGCGCTCATCGACACATTGAAGCTATCACTCTCCTCCTCTGCCAGGTGCGCAAAGGCGCGAAACAGCCGCTCCAGACGTTGCTGCAATGTCCCATCGGGGGCCAGGGCCACCCGGATCGCGGCCAGATGTTCTTGTGCGATGAAACGCAGCATCGCCAGGAAGAGCTCACGCTTGTTCTCGAAGTAGAGGTAAATGGTGCCCTTGCCGATCCCCGCCTGCTCAGCAAGCACATTGATATTGGCCTGGTCAAACCCCAGGCGGGCGAACTCGCTGGCCGCCACACGCATAATGCGGCGGCGCGTCGCTTCACGCATCTGCTCATCGACAATTTTTGGCATGGTGCCTCCTCGATTTGTGCGATCTGGTCCTGTCTCTGTAGCATACCACGTTTGTGGACGAATGGTCAATGTCATGAGGAACCGTCACGTTCCTCTCTGCGAGCAGTTTTGAGCGGAGAATCGCTCTGGCAGAGCTGCTCTCTCACTCGATAGAGGGAAAATTGACCAGCGGGTCATTGACAAATCACGGATCGTATGGTATAGATAGAACTGACCGGTCAGATACTCTGAGACGTTGTATGAAGCTGCTGGATTCTTGACAGCAGAGAGGGAAGCTATCATGTGTGTCTTGATGTCCGGCATGCAAGCCTTTGCTCAAAACGTATGGACCGTCGACGGCCCCAATGTCCGCGACTTCGGGGTCCTGTTTACAACCCGCATGACCGTCTTGAAGCTCTCCGATGGTTCAGTATGGGTGGATTCTCCTGTACCTGTGCCGTTCGACACGCTCAAACACATCACTGAATTGGGGCCCGTGAGCTATCTTGTTGCAGCGACCCCGAGACACGTCTGGCGGCTGGAAGCGTGGCACACGCTCTTTCCCAAAGCACAGGTATGGGCACCACGAACCACCCCATTTACATTGAAGAAGGGGCACCTGCCATTCACCGGCAGGCTTTCGGACGCGCCCAATCCCGAGTGGGCGGATGACTTCGACCAACTTGCCTTCAAAGGCAACCCTCTCATCGAAGAAGTCCTGTTCTTTCATAAAGCGTCTCGCACGGTCATCCTGGATGATCTCATCCAAATTCATCCGAGAGTGAAGGGCAAGCTCCTTCGCAATGCCCTCTTCAAACTCGAGGGCGTTGCCTCTCCGCAGGGCGGCGTTCCGATCGACATCAGGTTGTCTTTCACTCATCGAAATCTCGCACGGCGATCACTCGAAAAGCTGCTTTCGTGGGACTTTGACAAGCTGATCATCGGTCATGGTGTCTGCATAGAGAAAGATGCGAAGCCATTCGTAGAACAGGCCTTCCATTGGCTCAGGCGCTGATAGCAGGTGCGAAGCAGATGTTCACGGGTCGAAATGGTACGCACCTCAAGTTCGCTCGCATGAGTGGAACTGGACATGGCTGGCTGCTGGCGCGAAACTGGGCAGCGAGAAAGGAACGGATCATGCGCGTGTTGATTTCTGGAGGTGGCATCGCCGGGCTGACGCTGGCGTATTGGCTGCACCAGTACGCGATTCCCGTGGTGGTGATTGAGCAGGCGAAGACGCTTCGCCGGGATGGCTATGCGATTGACTTTTTGGGCACCGGCTACGAGGTCGCTGAACGGATGAGCCTCATTGATCGGCTCAGCTCTCAGCAAATCCCTTTTGACGATGTGGCTTATGTGAATAAGGCCGGCAAGCTCATCGCGAGACTGGATGCAGCGCTCTTGCGCACCATCACGGATGGGAAATATATGGGACTGATGCACTGGACCCTCGAAGAAGTGTTGTATGAAGCGCTTGCAGGGACTGTTGAGGTGCGGTTCGGCCGTTCGCTCACGCACGTGGTATCTAATCCGGATGCGGTGGTGGTGGCGTTCACTGATGGCACAACCGAGTCCTTCGATCTCTTGATCGGTGCCGACGGCGTGCATTCCACCACGCGCGCCCTGGTCTTCGGACTGGAAGACCAGTTCAGCCGCTATCTCGGCTACACCATCGCCTGCTATCCGCTCGCCGACCGCTACGACATCGGCCACGCCTGGAAGATGTATCTCGAGCCGGGACGCCTGGCAGCCGCCTATTGCACGCCGCAGGCGGGCGAAATCCTCACGTTTTTCATGTACCAGGTTGCCCAGAAGGAGCATCTTCCACGCGAACAGCGGCTGCCACGCTTGCGAGAGGTGTTTGCAGGGATGGGCTGGCTGACCCAGCAGTTCCTCTCCGATGTCAGCCCAAATGTTCCGGTGTTCATGGATGCGGTGATCCAGATCCAGATGCCCACCTGGCATCAGGGTCGGGTGGCCCTGGTTGGCGATGCCTGCGACTGCCCCACGCTGCTCTCCGGGCAGGGGGCGTCACTGGCGATGGGAGGCGCCTATCTGCTGGCTCGTGCGCTGCACGAAACCACCGATTACCAGGAGGCGTTCCGTCGCTACGAACAGCAGATGTATGCCTATGTCCAGGCGCAGCAAAAGAGCGCCCGCAGTTTTGCCAAATCCTTTCTGCCTGGCAGTCCCCTGGGCCTGTTTGTCCAACAAACGATGATGAAAGTGCTGTTGCGGGAGACGTTTCGTGGCCTGCTGCGACGCCAGATGGGCGCAGAGAGCATCCTGCCTCCGCAAGACGCCAGGTCGGAGCATTTGGGAGGATCGCCCGAAAGGCTCCCGCACAGGTGATCCCTGTCTCCCGTAGAGCAACGGTGAAAGCCGGGTACGATTTTGGAGGTGTGGATGTCTCCCGGCTGAAAAGCCTGAGACATTGGTGCGGTTGCTGCTCTCCGGGCTGCAACAACCATCCTCTTCGTAAGTGGCAATGGCAAGGGGATTCACGCGCGAGATCTGGTGCCCCAAACGGGTGCCACAAGCAACAAGAAAAGGAGTCGGACCTATGGCACTGGCTCATCGTCGTCCCTACGGCATCTATCGGTGGTTGGCCAACGCTCCCCGCCTGTTCTATCGGCTTGGTCTTGGGTGGCTCTTCGGACACGGCCTGGTGCAGATTACCCATCGTGGCCGCAAGAGCGGAGTGCTCCGCCGGACGGTTCTGGAAGTCTTGCACTACGATCCGCAAACTCGTGAGGTGCTGGTGGTGTCCGGGTGGGAGGGGAAAACGGATTGGTATCGCAACATCGAGCACGAGCCAGCGCTGGAAGTGCGGATCGGCCGGGTGCATTACCGACCCGTCCAGGAGTTCCTCTCACCCGACGAAACGGCCCAGCTGATCCTCACCCTGTTTCGCCAGCGTCCGCGCGAGGTCCGCTTCGTTGGGCCACTCCTGGGGATCGATCCCGATGCCCCTGAGCCGGTCCTGCGTGCTCGCCTGGAAGCCTTCTTTCGGGGAGTGAGTTTCCACCCTACTGTTTAGCAGGCTTCCCCTCTGCGGCTTTGTCCTGAACGCGATTGGTGTCGCGGTTGATACACCGCAAAGACCTCGAGTTGGCATTCGTAACCCCACCGTTCAAACCACGGTTGTGTTGCAACAAATCTTCGCGGAAAGGCATTGCGACAAGATAGCACTTCTTCATCCTGTTTAGGCCGCCACTCCAAACAAGCTGGTGATGAATGCCACCTGAGTGAGGATATCTCCCTTGTTCACTCCTCGCAGTTGCCCTTTCCTGAGCATGTTCATCACCTCATTACCTGGTAACGTTTGCCACGGCATGGCAAACGAAAAGTACCCGAGCCCCGGTTTGACCAGTCGTTTGATGCGCGCGATGATCTTGTTCGACCAGGGTGTTGAGGTACTTGCTCTGTCGCCATTCGCAGGAAGTGGGAACAACCCCCCTTCTTTCAAATCCTTCAAGGCTTTGGGGTATGCGGCGTTTTTATCGACGCTAACCACGCAGTGGATGAGGATATGAGACGCATTGAGTGCTTTCGAGAAAAAGCGTTTGGCTGCCCCTGCATCCCGTGACACCCTCAACAGGAACTCCAGGGTATCTCCTGGAGAATCGACTGCCCGATAGAGATCCATCCACGTTCCCTTGACCTTCACAGAGGTTTCGTCCACTCGCCGGGAGTCCGTCGTCACTTTGAGATGGGGACGGCAGCGTTTCTCCAGCTCAGGCGCAGACCGCTGGACGAGAGCGAGAGATCGTGGTATGGTCCAACTGCAATCCCCGTTCCCGCATCATCTCCATAAGGCTCGCGATAGCTGAGCGGGTAGCGCAAGTACCAGCAGATGCAGAGCAGCATGATGGTGGCTTCGAAATGGCGCCATTTGAACGGGGTTGCATTGTCCATGAAAGCAGTTCCTCTCCATCTGCACCATAACCCCAAGGAGAGAGGACTGACATCATTTTTACAACATAACCAAAAAGATCGCTTTACGGCAAGTCACGATATTGCGAAAAAGTTCGTACCAAACTGCGGAATGTGGGAGAAAAGGAATGCGAAGAGCACATCTCAACAGTGCTCATACTCCCACTTCACAAACGCGTGCCGAGTTCATCTACACAGCGAGGGGCGTGGAATAACGAGCTGGGCAGAACAGTTCTCAACTGTAGCGTTGTATTTTCGGCTTTTTGCAGACAAGGAGATCGCATGTATGGTTGATCACCAGATCAATGCACCGGACTCGTCACAACCTGAGCCGCTCTCTCTCAAAGATTTCGCCGCCAGCCTCTATCACGCCGGGCGCGCCGACAACTCCTTCAAGTTTCTCAAAAACTTCTCTGAGGAGGACCTCGCGAACTTTGTCCAGGGACTGCTACAGCAGGTGGGCGATGCCATTGATGATGGCAGCACCGACGCACTCGCCCGCTTTGTGGAGCAGGGGCAGGTCGCCGCCTATGTTCCCACGCAGATCCCTGCACCGTTCCGCCCGGATTTTCCCGATGCTCCATTCGCCCCGCTGCGTAAGCCGCTACGGGAGGCCACCGTGGCCCTCTTCAGTTCCGGTGCGATCTACCGCGACGACCAGGAGCCGTATTACCCCGCCGACCTCACCTACGAGCAGGCGGTGCGCGAGGTACGCAAGGCCACCGAGCGTTTCCCCTCCCTACGCGTCATCCCGGCGGAGACACCGGAGGAACGCCTGCGCGTGGGACATGTCGCCTACGACATCAGGGCAGCCCGCAAGGACATCAATGTGATCTTCCCGCTGACCCGCTTTCACGAGCTTGCCCAGGAGGGAGTGATCGGCGCTCTGGCGCAGCGCAACTACTCCTATCACGGGCTCACCAATATTCCCCGTCTGATGCAGGAGAGCGCGCCACAGTGGGCGCAGATGCTCAGGGACGACGGCGTGGATGCCGTCTTTCTGACCCCTGGCTGACCCATCTGCCACGTGACCGTGGGTCACGTCGCGCGCGCCATCGAAGCGGTTGGCATCCCGACGGTGTGCGTCTACATCGAAGCCTTTCGCCCAGATGCGGAGCTGCTCAAACCGGCTCGCACCCTGGTCACACCGCATCTCATGGGTCGTCCGCTCGGGCTGCCGCACCAGCGTGAGCAGCAGCGGGCCGTGATCCTTGCCGCCCTGCGCCTGCTGGAAACGGCAGACCACGCTCCAACCCTCGAAACGTTCGACTCCCGGACACATCACATGGAGGGACTTCTATGAGTTCCCACGCTCTCTCGGCTGCTGACCCCTACGAACGTCGGCAGGTACCCGTGCTTGATACCACTATGGCATACATCGACACCGGCGAAGGTGAGCCGGTGGTCTTCCTGCACGGCAACCCCACCTCTTCCTACCTCTGGCGCAATATCATTCCCCATATCGAGAGAAGCAGGCGTTGCCTGGCTCCCGACCTGGTGGGCATGGGCAGTTCGGGCAAAGCCAGGAACTCCTCCTACCGCTTCGTCGATCACGCGCGCTATCTCGACGCCTGGTTCGACGCCCTGGGCTTGCGGGCAAACATCACCCTCGTCGTGCATGACTGGGGCTCAGCCCTGGGCTTCTCCTGGGCTCAGCGCCACCCGGAACGCATCAAGGGGCTGGCC
>CATPCK010000295.1 GCA_955652655.1 uncultured Ktedonobacteraceae bacterium
AGCACTACTTACCCAAATCCTTGAACGCCTACCCCAAACCCCTTAGCCCACCTCTAATTGGAGTTTAGACTAAATGCTTGCGAAGCAAGGTGGGAAGTCTTGCGAGCCGTACTTGATGGGAAACATATAGAACTTGTCCCCCTCTCCCATGAGATGTATAATCTCTATCGATAAAGGAAAGGTTTTCCCCATGGATCACCTGTCTTCTTAAACGACTCGCTAAAAGGACTAACGTTGTATGTTACAGACGCTTCCGCTTGTATTGTTCATTATAATGACTGAACTTTCGATAGGGGCCTTCACGGTACTTTTTGTGCTGGATTGGCGCAATGAAGTCAAACGCAGTTTTTTGATAACTTATGGGCTTATTTATATAGTCCTGACCGGACTTACCTACCTGTTTCAGCAGAACTTTTCAACTCCGGGCTTGCTCAATAGCTTTCCACAGCTTGATAAAGCCTGGACTGGCTATGAATCGCTTCCCCTGCTGCTCTTCCTGCTACTGATGCTGCCGTATAATCTCTTCCTCTGGCTAGACAAGAGAGCTGGAGTGGCTGGTCAAGGTACTAAGGTGGATGGTCAGGATACGAAGGTGGAAGGGCAAAAGCACTCTTCTCCAACTCGCTTGCTGCGCCTGATCAGTGGAGGATTAACAGTGCTGGCTGGCCTGACGACACTGTTTGTGATGGCGATGATCTATCGACCCATTGCGTCTTCAAATATAGGGGGGGTGTTTACCGTGGCCAGCTTCTTTGCCGCTGCCCTGGCACTGGGTGGAGTGATGACCGCGATGTGGCTGGGACACTGGTACCTGGTAACGCCTGCACTTTCGGAGAAACCGTTACTGTTTGCGACAACACTGGTACTGTTGGGAGTGCTGGCCCAGGTGATTTTTGCCTTCACGGCAGGCCCAACCATAACAAGTGCCAGCGGCACTCCCGTGACGACGCCAGCAGCGACTGCGACGGCTACTGCGACAACATCTCCATCACACACCCAGACCAAACCCGCGGGCACGCCGGTAGTAACGCCCTTGAGTACGGATGCTATTGGCTGGCTGCGTATCCTGGTGAGTTTCGTAATCCCATTGGTTTTAGGGGGTATCGCCTGGAAGTTGATACGTGACCGCTCGTTCCAATCTGCTACAGGTATGCTTTACCTGGTGGTGGTGTGCGCACTGGCTGGCGAGGCTATCGCACGAGGACTGTTTTTGATGGGGTTATGAATGTAATCCAGGAATATATACGGTGCAAAAGTAAGAGGACGACCAGGCTGGCTGGTCGCCCTCTCTTTTATTAGAGCTATCCTGCTCTGCGAGACTTTTCCAGGTCTTTTAGTTCGCGGCGCAGGATTTTGCCGGAGGCAACCTTGGGTATAGCGTCAATGAATTCGACGGTATGTATCTTTTTATAGCCTGCCAACTTGCCGTTGGCAAAGGCAACAATCTCTTCGGGGGTAACATCGAAGCCTTTTCGTATGACTACGAAGCCCTTGGGGAGTTCACCGGCCTCATCGTCTGGGATGCCAATGACGGCAGAGTCCAATACAGCTGGATGTTCCATAAGGAGGGATTCCAGTTCGGCGGGAGCTATACCGAAGCCCTTGTATTTAATCATCTCTTTCTTACGATCGACGATATAGGTGAAGCCATCAGCGTCTACATGACCGATATCACCGGTGTAGAGCCAACCTTCACGCAAGGCACGAGCGGTCTCTTCGGGCGCTTTCCAATAGCCCTGCATGATCTGAGGCCCACGAATGATGATCTCTCCATCTTCGCCGGCAGGCAATTCACGCTCGCCAGTCTCGATATCGACTATTTTCTGTTCGGTGTTGTGTACGGGCAAACCAACGCTATCAAGGCGAATGAGCGCCGGGTCGCCTGGTTGGGCATGGGTAAGTGGGGATGCCTCGGTCATACCATAACCCTGCACGACCTTGATACCTGATTTCTGCTCCAGCTTGTAGGCAGGATCGAGCGGCAATGGCGCGGCACCTGAGAAGAAATATTTGAGCGTCTTCATCCTACCAAGATCAACCGGGGCGTTGGCAAGGGCCAGCACGATGGGTGGAACTAAGAAGTAGTACGTCACGGCGTGCTTCTCGCACAGATCAAGCGACTGAAGCAGGTCGAAGCGTTCCATGATGACCTGTGTGCCACCGCAAGCCAGGAATCCCCCTGTTAACATGACACCGTAGATATGGTAGAAGGGCAGGAAAATCAGAGCTACATCGGTAATGCTCGTGCCAAGAGCGGTCGTAAATTGCAGGTTGTTGGATACCAGGTTACGATGAGTAAGGAGAGTCCCCTTGGGAAAACCGGTGGTACCGGAAGAGTAGGGCAAAGCAACCAGGTCGTCGACGCTAATCTCAACATGTGGGGGGTGTTTAGGCGATGATTCACGCATGAGCCTGGCGAAAGGAATGGCTTCCGGCATGCTTTCGGGAACATGATTGCCTGTAACCAGGATATGTTCCAGGTGAGGAAATGATTTCTGACTTAAAACGAGTTGCAGCAAAGGCAGGAGTTCACGCTGGATCAGTATGGCACTGGCTTCCGAGTTCTCAAGCTGGTACGCGATTTCACGCTCTTTATAGCCGGGATTCATTGGACTGACGACGACGCCAACCGAGGCGGCAGCGATGAAGGTAACGGTATACTCTGGGCGATTGGTCGTAAAGAGACAGATACGATCACCTTTTTTCATACCCAGGTTATGGAGGCCGTTGGCGATACAGTTGACCATCGACACGACTTCACGATAGGTGAGAATAAGATCATGATAGATGATTGCCGGACGGTCAGGAGCTCGCCCAGCAGCGGCACGCAAAAGGTGGTCATAGGGAACGTCAGGGAAATCTACCGGGGGACGGAAGAGCTCAGGTGTTACCATTTTCTCAGGCATGACTGGAGTCCTTTCTGACTCAGGATTGGGCGATTACGCAGGTCGCCTCTACGACATTGTAGTCCCTACTGCTTTTCAGAAAACTTACACACGTAAATGAGTAGCTATAGATCGTGCTTAGATCTACGCTGTATTTTATGGATTGTAGCATACTCTAGTTGAGCTTGGAGGTCAAGAGGAAATTCCTGGGAAGCTCCCTTATGGAATCTGTACATGCGCTAATATAGTGTTACAATGGTTTTAACAGGCGCAAAGCATAACAAAAGAAGCGCCAGTACAGATATAAGGGGGTAATAT
>CATPCK010000296.1 GCA_955652655.1 uncultured Ktedonobacteraceae bacterium
GTACACCATCTTCCTCTCCGCTGCATGCCACTCTCAGCTCGAACACGTTTGCCCAACTGATCTTTGGCTTCCGACCCATCTCGTGGGCTCTGCTTCAACCAGGACAACAGCCTCCTGCTGAACTCATCCCAGCGCTCAACGTCCTTTTCCCACTCAGTCAAGCATGGATAGCGGGATCAGATTTCTTTTGAACACTTGACAGGCGAAACATCCATATCATATAATATAACCATCGTAATATTTTTTAATGGTTATATGCTCCTATTTTTGCCTGATAAAAAAATGAGAAAAAGGTGTTTATCG
The DNA here is from genome assembly GCA_955652655.1 of uncultured Ktedonobacteraceae bacterium. Lineage (GTDB taxonomy): Bacteria > Chloroflexota > Ktedonobacteria > Ktedonobacterales > Ktedonobacteraceae > UBA11361. The sequence goes on from CATPCK010000296.1 coordinate 304, forward strand.
CCCTTATGACTATTAACAAATAATTTGGATATCGAAACATCCCTGAGGGCCGATCAACCGCCCTACGGATGGACGGATGATGTTGTTCATCTGCATAAAGGCGCGCTTTCGAAAGGAGATGTGTACATGGACCGCACTGTACTCATTGCTATACTACTCATTACCGGAACTTTAGTGCTCACTTTTGCATTTGTGATATATCAGATACAAAGAATCGATTGGCTAAGGCATCATGGAAAACGCATAATCGCGATGGTAACGTCAATACGACATGAAACAGGAAAGACTTCCTCCGGCTTTTCACGTGATAATTATTACGTCACAGCCACATGGACCAACCCGTGGAGCGGGAAAACATACGCGTTCTGGACGTGGGTCATGAACCGCCGACCTGAGTACACGGAAGGAAGCCTGGTGCCGGTGCTGGTCGATCCAACAAATCCAAAGCGATACATCCTTGACCTCTAAGGTATAGTACCTCTGAAGGCAAAGATTCTGTGTACTAGCTTCCTCATCAGCTTTTTTTCGATGCCCCACCTCATATTCGTGAGATGGGGCAGCTCGTAACGGTTTTCGTAACGTTGAAAAGACGCATATCCAGTATACTACTGTACAGAGAGAAAAGTTGAGGAAGGCGCTACGTTGTCTTCAAGAGAGCTGGTAATGCTGGGATTGCCAGGTTGGTTCACGCTAAGGAGGAAATACACTATGGCTACCTCTCCCTTTGATTCTAATGAAAGTCAATCCCGTGATGCTGCCTATTGGGCGCAGTACGTTTCAACGTTAAAATTGGGGAGGGCACCAACCGGTGCGCTGAATTTGAATGTCGATGGAAATCACCTGGCCGGAGCATTGCAGGGCTTTGGGCAAATGTGGCAAAAAACCTTCTGCGTGCGCCTGCAAGGAGCCAATGTGACGCCGGGTGAGGTTATCAAAACGTGGAAAGAGCGCTTCGGGACGTTCTGGCCTAATGGGAACCGCTTTTACGCCCCGCTGATCGGTATTGCTCCCGGCGAGATTGGTCTCATCAACATGCATATTCCTGGCGATTCGCCCATCGGCCTGCCACTCTCTACGGGAGTCCTGGTGATCTACGCCGACGACGAGTCTTTTACGTTTATGACGCCGCAGGGACATGTATTTGCCGGTTGGATCACCTTTAGCGCTTTCGAAGAGGAGGGCAGTACAGTCGCCCAGGTGCAGATACTCTTGCGCGCCTTCGATTTCGTCTATGAACTCGGCTTCCGCATGGGTGCTTCGAAGTCCGAGAACAAGTTCTGGGAGCAGACACTCTCAGCACTCGCAGTGCACTTTGATGTGCATGAACCAGTGCAGACGCGGGTCGTCTGTGTCGATCCACAAGTGCAGTGGTCCAGGTTCTGGAACATCTGGCAGAACTCCACGATTCGCACAGTACTGTACCGGATGGCGACCCCTGTCTTGTCGATCCGCACACAGATGATGCGGCGCTAAGGTTTTCAGAAGACTATAACATGAGACATCCCGAATTGTACCGATAGGCTTGAGAAGAGGCTTCCCTCCTCGTTTCAAAAAAACCTGCCCGTGAAAGCCCTCTAGGGGCCGTCCTTCTGTATCAGCGTTTCAGCAAACTTTCCCTACTCATCTGCGATCATCGTACCAAGCGTGGCGGCAGACTGAGGGCGAGTCACCAGTACGTACACGGCCCAAGCAACGCTTATCGCAATCAAGCCGAGTAGTATCCACCCGAAGTAATTGTAGGGTGGTTGCTGACCGGGCGCGAAAAAGCCCCAGATGGGTAAGGCCAGCACACCAACGCCGATGATGGGCACGATGACATGCTTGAACCAGTTGAACTCGCCACGGGCATTCTTCCAGAAGTAGAGCGGTAGAGCCAGGTTGGCTAACAGGTAGACCAGTACAATAGGCACCGTGCCGATCGTTGCTTCGTATGCGAATACGCTGGTTGGTATGAGCCAGATACCTGGAATAATGATCAATGCAAGTGTCAAGCCGGCATAGAGCAATACTGAGGCGTATGGTACCGGCTTAGTGCCCCTGGTAACACGTGCAAAAAACGACGGCAATAAGCCTTCACGCGCACTATTAAAGGTAATGCGTGTCTGTGAATTGGCGGCAGCGATGTAGCAGCCAACAGAACTGGTGACACCAACAATGCCCATGATCACGGCAAACCAGGGTATGTAGTGCTGTGCCAGGGTCAGGTAAGGCGCGGGATCAATGGAAAGATTCCCCATCGGGTCTTTTGACGGAATACCCGCGAAACCCACCGCTGCCGCATAAGAGGACAGCACATAAATCAAGCCGACGATAATAATCGAGGCAAACACGGTAATGGGAATGTCGCGGCGCGGGTTTTTGGATTCTTCAGCTAATGCCCCGGAATTCTCCCATCCCACGAAGCCAGATATGGCTATAGGAAATGCGAGAGCCAGTCCACCCAGTCCTGCTGTACCACCCAGGTTTGTGAATGGAACACTGATATGACCACCGGCCAGGAAGAGCACCGCGATAGACAGGAAGATGAGTCCTACGGCCTCGATAAGAAAGAAGATGAACGCCCAGATGGTAGAGATGACCACACCACGTAAGAGCAGCGGTGTCGATAATACAACAGCCACGACGGCAACCAGCATCCAGTTGAGCGCGGGCAGGAGTGAATTCACCCACGAGCCGAGAAACACCACGACTGCCGCGATGGTTACGGGTTAACTGATAGTTAAAAGGACAAAACACGTCACACAGACGAAGAGTACGAGTTTGGACCAGTAGCCCTGGAGGCCATTACCAATGTACGAAACGAACGACCCGGCGCTGGGTCGCACTCGACTGAACTCGGCCATCGTATTGCCCAGCGTCAGCACAGCAACCATAGCGATCAAGAATACCCACGGCGCGCGCGAACCCATAACTGCAACAACCAGACCTACACTAAGAAAGAAGCCTTCTGCTGGCGCTAGATTTCCAGTTTCGCTGAGATGGTCTCGAAGAGATGCAAAACCTTGCGCTGCAAGCGTGGTTGCGCTTGCGAGGACGCCATCTCTTCCTGACCTGCGGTGGAACTCATTATAGATCTCCTTCTGGTACGCTGGGAAAACGCGCTACGCCTGCTTGAGTCTATTCGAAGCACACATCTTCCAGGATAAAAGGTCAATATTACATCCTTACAGCTTTTGATGCACATCAGGGTATACAATGAGGCAAGACAAAAGGAGTGACGTGGAA
>CATPCK010000297.1 GCA_955652655.1 uncultured Ktedonobacteraceae bacterium
CGCCAGGGCGTCGAGATCACCTCTTACCGTGACCTCAGATACATGGAACCTGGCGCTGAGATCACTCACGCGTACGAAGTCCCGTGACTGTACGAAAGCAAGTATGTGTTCCCGTCTCATCTGCACGGGGATGTCCCCATCACCTTTTGATACTTCCATCGATCACTTCTCCCCTGCCAGTCATCCTTTTCTCAACTTATTACAAGCTGTGCTTCTACGTTTTAGTGTACCTAAGCTTATGCAAACTTGTCAAGTGTTTCGATTAGTGCAGGGTTTCACGGTTTTGCAAGGAGGTGGTGGTAGGCTCAGAAGAAAACGCAAAGAAGAAAGTGGCGCTTTGGAAGAGAAAGCAAGGGCAACCGTGATAGGGAATGAGTTGAAGAACCTCTCATATAGCCTGGCACACCTGCACGGTATTGTCATAACTCGCTGAGGCGATATGTTTGCTATCGGGCGACCATGTCACTGAGGAGACAGCAAGAGCATGGCCAGTGTAGGTGACAAGCGCATTCCCACCAGTGTTGGTATCCCACAACTTGACTGTACTATCAAAAGCACCCGAGACGATATGCCTTCCATCGGGTGACCACGCCACTGATTCTACAGAACCGATATGACCGATATAGGTAGCGAGGACTCCCTTTCGTGTGGTTGCATCCCACACCAGCACTTTGTTGTCATAGCCACCCGTGACGATCTGTTCGCCGTTGGGTGACCATGCTACGGACGATATCCCATATTTATTCCCATAAAGATGAACATTGTAGGTGATCAGGGGAGCCCCTCCGGTAACGGCATCCCACACCTGTAGTGTCTTGTCTGCGCTTGCCGAGGCGATTTGTTGGCCATCAGGTGACCACGCTACCGACTCCACAAAAGCAGTGTGGCCCCTGTAGGTGACGAGTGGAGACCCTCCGGTAGCGGCATCCCATACTTGCACGGTATTGTCATAGCTTGCCGAGGCGATATGCCTACCGTCAGGTGACCACGCCAGTGATTCTATAACACCAGCGTGGCCCCTATAGGTGATGAGCGGAGACCCTCCGGTAGCGGCATCCCACACCTGTACCGTTTTATCAAAGCCTCCCGAGGCAATACGTTTGCCATCGGGTGACCACGCAACAGCTCCCACAAGGCCGGAGTGACCCCTGTAAATGACGAGGGGTGCTCCTCCGGTAGCGGCATTCCATACTTGCGCAGTATTGTCATAGCTCGCCGAGGCAAGGCGCTTGCCGGTGGGTGACCACGCAACAGAGAATACAGGTTCAGTATGACCTGTGTATGTGAAAAGGATGCTTCCAGCAGTGGGAATAGCTGGATGTGCAGTCGATTTGGGGGTGAAAGAAAGGGCATCATGTCGGGAAGATGCGTACCATATCGCCCCACTGCTGATGATGATCACGCCTATGCTTATTCCCAGGGCAAGGAACCTCCGCCTCGAATGAGAGGAGATATCTTGCGAGTTTCCTTGTGTTGGACGCTGAGGTGAGCCTGATGGCGTTGATGGTAGCAGCGAGACCGGAAGCGCCGACCCGGAAGGTAAACCCTTTACCTTGCCACTACGTAACTCCTCGATAGCAGCGCGGATACCTGTAGCAATGTCAAAGAAAGCCTCATCAGGGTCGGTCCAGCTTGTCACAGGATGGGCATTACGAGGCAAGCACGGCAGGTGTGTGAATGGTGTTCCAGGTAGGTCAGCAGCACGCAGCAGAATGGGGATCACCTGGGCATCACCGGCTATATGTCGCGTCAAGGCATGTCGCATCTCGGTGCCGGAGCAATAATCCGAAGCTATGAAATCCGGGCTGATGAGCAAGAGAATGATGGAGGCAGTATTGATGTGCTCATTGAGAGTCGTCGTCAAGTCGGTACCGGCTACAACCTGGCGGTAATTGCACGCTGAGATGATCTCCTGATGTTGTAAGAGACGCAGGTGCTTTTCCAGCTCGTGATAAAGTGCCTCGTCCTCGCGTATATAAGAGGAGAAGATTGTCACAAGGGATGGCGTTTCATGCATGCTGCTATCCGTTCACCATATACTATCCTTGTCGTAGATTACTTATGAAGTATAGCATACAATAGCCATGTTACTAATCGAAACACTTGACAAGTTTGCATAAGCTTGGGTATACTAAAATGTAGAAACGCAGCGTATAATGAGTGGCAAAGAGGGTGATACCGGGAGAGAAGCGCTTCTCTTTCGATCTGGTTTAAACCTGGATCCTGTTCTGGTGACGGTCCACTTATCATAATCTGTAGCTGTGCATATCTTGTGACCTGCTTTTGTGCGTTCATCCCTTGCTTTATCGAAAGGTTTAGCAAGTGGATCGTATCCAGGTTCCGTTAGCGTTGTCATCTCGTACGGCAAGCCAGAGCGGTATCCACAAAAGCCACTCTGGCGAATGAAACGTTGTGCTTCCTGTAGATAGCATCGCTTTTTTGCTGAACTAATTGGGGTTTTACTATTTCGCTGTAACGAATACGGTACAGAGATGTACCACCAGCCAAGGAGAACAGAACATGGCACAGGATCAGCGCTTATTTACTACTCCACTCAGCCGGCGGCGTTTCCTCCAGTACACAGGCTCCATGACACTCGGCGGCTCCATCCTGGCGGCTTGTGCAGGAACTTCCGGGGGTGGCAGCACCAGCAACCCTAGTCTCCCCACACTCCAACAGTGGTATCACCAGTATGGTGAGACAGGCACCCATGAGGCGGTACTCCGTTACGCCAAACAGTACTCGAAAGCCAACGTTAAAGTGAGCTGGGTGCCTGGCACGGGAAATGAATATCCGAACAAAGTGCACGCTGCGCTACTCGGCTCCAATGCCCCCGATGTATTTGAACTGCAAAACCCCACCGTTGACCAGGTCAAGGCCGGATTAATTGAACCTCTCGACGATCTCATCGCGAGCGTCAAAAGCGATTTCAATCCCACCGCGCTCAAACCCCTTACCATCAATGGCAAGGTCTACGCGATCAAGATGATCAATGACATGGGCATGATCTACTACCGCAAGAGCCTGTTGCAGAAGGCGGGCGTTCAGCCTCCCACGACTATGGATGACCTGATCACCGTGTCTAAGAAGCTGTCGAAAGGTAGCGTCAAGGGCCTCTATATCGGCCCGGATGGAGGCGTCAACGCTCTCAGCTATATTCTGGGCTGGGCTGCCGGCGGCGATTTCATCTCCGATGACAACAAAGTTGTGTTTAACACTGATCACGTGGCCACGGCCTATGAGAAACTCCGCGAACTGAATGCTTCCGGTGGCGTTCTGCCGGACGCGCCTACCTTCTGGTGGGACCCCTCGGCGTTCACGCAGGGCCTGTGCGCCATGCAGTGGTGTGGCCTGTGGGCCATGCCTGGCATCACAAAGGCTCTGGGCGATGACTTTGGTGTCATTCCCTTCCCGGCAGTTGGCACGCAAGGCAGACCTGCTACGTTCTTTGGCGGCTGGGCGGAAATGGTGGCCGCCAAGGGCAAGAACGTCGCTGCAGCCAAGGAATACGTCAAGTATCTCTGGATCGACAACTCCAATATCCAGATCGACTGGAACGTGGGATACGGTTTCCATGTACCGCCGCGCATCAGTATCGCGGCCCAGGCAGGCAAGCTCAAGAGCGGCCCTGCTGCTCAGGCCGTCGGGTACCTGAACCAGTACGGGCATGCCACCCCGCCGCTCTGGGATGCCGCCATGGACACAACGCTTACCGACGCGCTCAGCAACATTCTGAAGAATGGCGCTAATCCCATGACTACGCTGAATACAGCTGCGGACAAGTGCAATACCGAGTTGCAAACACTGCTGAGCTAGACTGAGGCTTGCGCGAGTGAAAGAGCCCGAATGCGTCTTGAAGTGTTCTAGCCTTTCGAGGGGATTGGAAGTAACCGCTGCACGCAGCGGTTACTTCCAATCCCTATGTGCGTGCTTCGTATGCATTTCATGGTACATGCCACTGTACGTTTGGACATCTGCTACCCGTTTAAGATAAAAGCGGCTGTCCAAACGTACATTTTGAGGAAGGATGAACCAATGAAGTCCGTGAGTACTACTACACCGGCAGAGATGCTGGATCTACGCGAAGAAAACCAAAAGAGCGTACGGAGGGTGCGACGGCAATCGCTCAAGGCGGCACTGATCTTCTGGAGTTTTGTTGGCCCCTTGATCATCGGCCTGACAGTGTTTTTCTATATCCCCATTCTCTGGAGTCTCGTACTCAGTTTCGCCGATGCTCGCGCAACGATCACACCCTCCGGTTGGGTAGGTTTAGGGAACTATCGTGCGATGTTCGGTGATCCTGAGTTTATCAGAGCGCTTGTGACCTTTACTATCTTCGCTGCTTTCATTGTCCCCACCACACTCTTGAGTGCACTGGGCCTGGCCCTGCTGGTCAATAGCGTCAAATTTGCCCAGGGTTTCTTCCGTTCGGTTTTCTTTCTCCCAACCGCCTGTTCGTATGTGCTGGCTTCGATAGTCTGGAAAATGAGTATTTTCAATGGCTCTTCTTTTGGCCTTGCCAATACGGCGCGCCACACTGTTGGTTTGGACCCCATTTCCTGGATATCGAGCCCCAACCCTCCCTGGTACTGGCTGGTGCTGGTTACGGTCCGCCTCTGGCTCCAGCTCGGCATCTATATGATCATCTTTATCGCCGGACTGCAGGAAATTCCGCGCGAGTTGTACGAAGCCGCCCTGGTTGATGGCGCGAGACGAGGCTGGCAGACCTTCCGCCACATTACCTTCCCACTACTGCGCAACGCGTCTATCGCAGTGCTCCTGCTGAACGTGATTGCCGCCTTCCAGGCTTTCGACGAGTTCTTCAACATCATGTCCGGTGGCAACCAGATCCTGGCGCGCCCGCCATTGGTCTACCTCTACAACATTGCATTAAGTGATCAGAACTATGGTTATGGCAGCGCCGGAGCCATCATCCTGACCGTCATCATTGTGATCTTTACCCTGATCCAGGGGCGTTTCCTGGGCTTCGGCAGGACCGATTAGTCAGAGATGATAGTGCCCATTATTTCGTTTCGTTGCACACAGACGTACAATCACAGAGAAAAAAGGGAGGATGTTATGGCAGCAATTGCCTCTCGATCAACGCGGTCAGGTCGCCCTCAGGGTCCATCTGCAGGGGCCATTATTCGCATGGTACTACGCTATGCTCTACTGATCATTCTGGCGCTTCTCTTCCTGCTACCGTTCTACCTCATCGTAAGAAATGGCCTGGC
>CATPCK010000298.1 GCA_955652655.1 uncultured Ktedonobacteraceae bacterium
AACTCTTTGAGCAGCGGTATGAGCAGTTTGATCAACAGCGGCATAAAGGTCAGGCGGACGCCTCGCTGCTCAGCTACGGGTTTCAATGCCTGGCGCAATGCTATCAACGCGCCGCCGTCGATCTCGTCAAAGGCGGTGGCATGAGGGATGGTGCGCCAGGAGCGCTCCATATGTTCGGCGACACGCTTACGCAATCCGGTCAGGGGTTGACGCTGATCTTCAGTACCCGCCTGTTCAACTTTCTTTTCGACGAGCGATGTAGAGGAAGCGAGTTGTTCTTCTTTTGCCGCGGCAGAGGAGGCACCATTCTGAGCGCCCGAAGTCGCACTCCCGGCGCGTTCGGCAAAAGCTCGTACGTCTTCAAGCGAAACCCGCCCACTTGAACTTGACGGCGTGACCTGCTCAAGGTCTACGCCTAATTCAAAGGCGAGTTTTCGTACCGCGGGCGCTGCCTGTACTCGCGGGCGCGCCGCAACCGGCGGTGTGCTTTGTGGGGATGATGCCGCTACAGAAGACATCTTTGTTGGAGCAGAGGAGGTGGCGGCGGGTGTTTCGCTACTTTTTGGCGTGCCACCGCTGGCGGCAGGTGTCTCAAAGACGACCAGTACGTCGCCTACCTTAGCGGTCTGCCCATCCTTCACACAAATCTCGCTGACTCGTCCAGTAACGGGAGACGGGAGTTCGACGACGGCCTTATCCGTTTCCACTTTGGCGATAGCCTGGTCGAGCTTAGCAGTATCACCGACATCGATGAGCCATTGGACTATTTCCGCTTCATGCATCCCTTCGCCCAGGTCGGCCAACTTAAATTCGTACATCATGCTCTATCTCCAATAACCCTTATTCTTCCAGTTGTTGTCCTGGCTTCAGGATAATCTGTATGCCTACGCTGGCTCCATCACCTGTCGCAACGCTGTCAGCACCCTGGCAGCATTGGGCAAATAATAGTCCTCCAGACCAGGCACAGGATAAGGGGTGTCGTAACCCGTGACCCGTCCAACTGGCTTCAGGAGCGAATACAAGCAGCGCTCATTAATGATCGCGGTTATTTCAGCGCCAACACCGCCCGCGCGGGGCGCCTCGTGGACGACTACGGCGCGGCCAGTTTTCTCGACAGAGTCGACTATTGCCTCTTCATCAAGCGGCCAGACCGTGCGCAGATCGATGACCTCCACGCTGGTGCCCTGCTCTTTTTGCGCCTGTTTCGCCGCCTCCACGGCCATGGGTACCATCGCGCCATAGGCAAAAAGGCTCACATCCGTCCCCTCCTGCACCGTTTTTGCCTTGCAGAGAGGAACGGTATAATATTCTTCCGGCGTCTCCAGGCGGAATGAGCGGTAGAGTTTGATATTCTCCAGGAACAGCACGGGATCAGGATCGGCAACGGCAGAGGCCAGCAGACCCTTGGCATCATAGGGGTTCGAGGGAATGACCACCTTGAGGCCAGGGGTCTGCATAAATACGCCTTCAAGGCTGTCCGAGTGCAATTCCGGCGTGCGCACGCCACCGCCATAGGGCGCGCGTACTACCATGGGACAGGTATAGGCTCCCGCGCTGCGAAAGCGCATGCGCGCAGCCTGTGACGCTAGCTGATTCATGCACACAAAAAGGAAGCCCGCGAACTGTATCTCGGCAATCGGCCGCAGCCCATAGACAGACATGCCCACCGCGCTGCCAATGATGGCCGACTCGGAGAGCGGCGTATCAAAGACACGCTGCTCTCCAAACTTCTCCTGCAAATGTTCGGTTACCCGGAAGACTCCCCCATTGACACCTATATCCTGCCCAAATACCACAACGCGCTTGTCTCGCTCCAACTCAAGGGTGAGCGAGTGATTCAGGGCCTCGATCATCGTCATTAACATAGACTGTTATTCTCCCTGCCCTGTTTCTACATAGCGCAGCAGGTCGGCACGCTGCTCTTGCAAACGCGGGGAAAGCGAGGCCGAGGTATAGTCAAAGAAGCTATCAGGGGCCATAGGCGGCATCGTCTCGGCTACGCTTACCGCTTCGTTGATCTCCTCCTCGACTGCCGCAATGAGCTGCCGGTCCTGTTCTTCATCAAACATATCGCGGCTCAACAAGAAGCGCTTGAAGCGCGTGAGCGGGTCTTTCGCTCGCCATGCCTCAACCTCTTCGGGGCTGCGATAGCGCGTGGGGTCATCGGCGGTCGTATGCGCCCCGATGCGATAGGTGAGCGTCTCCACAAGCGTGGGTCCCTGACCGGCGCGCGCTCGCTCGATGGCCTGCTGCATCACAGCGTAGACCGCGAGAATATCATTACCATCAACCAGGACTGACGGAATACCGAAACCGGCCCCACGAGCGGCGAGGGTGGGTGCAGCGCTCTGTTTGTGACGGGGAACGCTGATAGCCCAACCGTTATTCTGTACTACCAGCACCACAGGCGCTTGAAAGACGCCCGCAAAATTCAAGGCTTCGTTGAAATCCCCCTCAGAGGTCGCCCCATCGCCACAGACGCCAACGGCAACTGTCTTATCGCCTGATATTTTCGCCGCCATGGCCAGGCCAACAGCATGCAACATCTGTGTGCCAATCACGATTTGAATGGGGAGGCAATGGATCTCGCTGGGATAGTGTTCAGGGGTAAAACCGCGAAATGCGTAGATGAGCGTGGGCAGAGGCAGCCCCTTGACCATCAAGGAGATGAGTTCGCGATACGAAGTTGCCAACCAGTCTTGTGGCTGCAGTGGAGCGGCCAATCCTACAGCCGTCGCCTCCTGGCCTACTAACGAACCAAAAGTAGTGGCACGACCTTGTCGTTGCAAAGCGATTATTTTATTTGAGAACGCCCGTCCAAGCTGCATATAACGGTAGAGCGACAGCAAGCGCTCTGCGCTAAGGTCTGGCATCTCCCCTACCAACTTCCCTTCTACATCGAGTATTTGATAGGGGGCCATTCCAGGGTCAATCTGTTGTATCGCCACTTCACGCTCCTTCATTATCAAAGCTTATCAGGAAATATCGAAGCTGGCACCTCAGTTGGGTGCCAATCTTTTTCATGCTTAGCCAGCAAAAATCCAGGGAGCTTCTTGTTTACGGCGAGCTTCATAGGCGCTGATTTCGTCGCTATGAGACAGCGTCCAGCCGATATTGTCCAGGCCCTGCAACAGGGCGTTTTTCCTGAAATTGTCGATCTCAAAGTGTAACACC
>CATPCK010000299.1 GCA_955652655.1 uncultured Ktedonobacteraceae bacterium
CGTGGCGCACGATGTATCCTGTCTTCTAATCCCTTGCATAATACCAGGTAAAAATGCTACAGTGAAAAGGTCATACAACATCTCATCCTCCATAGCTTGAACGAAACATTGTAGGGGCGTAATGATTACGCTCATCTGGAGCTAAGGGTCCTGGTGCGATACGGCGCGTCCTGCCCTTACCTGAACTACATGGAGGCATCCCATGAGTACTTTGAACACAGCTATCGGTGAAGAGCTCATCCCATTAGTGAAGCCGCCAATTACGCAGGAGCAGCTACAGCGCTATGCTGAAGCATCTGGGGATTACAATCCTATTCATCTCGACGAAGAGGCAGCGCATCGCGTAGGGCTGGATAGCGTTATCGCTCAAGGCATGCTCAGCATGGCCTTTCTCGGACAATTCATCAACCAACGCATCTCCGACACGCCCGAAGCCTACCTGACACAGCTCAAGGTACGCTTTTCCAATATGGTTCGCCTGGAAGATACCATCACCTGTCATGGCAAGATTAAAGCACGTACCAGCGAGAACGATGGATATGAGTACGTGACGATCGAGTGTTGGGCGCAAAACCAGAAAGGCGAGAAGGTCACTGCTGGTGAAGCGGTGGTATCCATTCCCCTTAAACTCAAAGAAGAGGTAAAGGCATGACGGTTGAGAAACCCACCATGAACGACCAGGATTTACATGTACTCTCCGATCTCTGCATTTATAATTGCCTTCGTTTTGGCCCCTACAAAGCTATGATCTACGAAGATCAGCAGGATGTACGGGAATACACTAACATAGATATTGCCAGGGAAGTCGCACAACTGGCGACCGGTCTGCAGGCATTAGGAGTAAAAAAAGGCGACCGGGTCATCGTTATGATGTTGAACTGCCCAGAGGTCATCATTGCATACCAGGCAATCGCTCGCGCGGGTGCCGTCATCATACCTGTTATGCCACTTCTCAAAGGGCCAGAAGTTCACTATATCGCTGAAAACTCCGTTGCCAAGGTTGTGTTCACCAATCCCGCTCTCCTCCCTTTATTGGGCAGCGCTCTGGCTGATGTCCCTACGGTGCAACATATTATTTCTACCGGGAATCCGGAGGTACAAACCACCACGGCTCACAGTACCGGAGACGCTGGCTCGCGCTCCTACGTTATTCATGCCTATGGCGACGTAGTGAAACAAGGCGAAGCAGGCGCGGAGCATTTCCTCTCACCCGAGGATGCTGTGCCCGTGGCAGAAGACGATATTGCTGTGATCCTCTATACATCTGGTACCACTGGTCGTCCAAAAGGGGTCGTCCTGACCCATCACAGCCTCATCTCCAACGCAATAAGTGGGCGTGGGCTGGAACGTGAGACGCGGGATGAAGAGAATACACTGGCTGTCCTCCCCCTTGCCCACGGCTACGGTATTCTTGCTGCTAATGTCTTCTTCTTGCGCGGCCAGACCATTGTGGCACACCCGCGCTTTGATACGAGCAGGGTGCTCTCCGCAATCGAGCGCCATCGCATTGCCTCGTTCGCCGGTGTACCAGCGATGTTCGTCGCTTTACTTTTCACCCCAGATGCTGACAAGTACGACACCAGCAGCTTACAAACCTGTATCAGCGGTTCCGCACCACTGCCAAAAGCGGTTTTAGAGGGCTTCGAGCAGAAATTTGGCTGCCGTATTCTCGAGGGTTACGGTCTTTCCGAGGCCAGTGCGGCACTCACCGGCCATAGCCTTGAAATGGAAAGGAGGCCTGGCTCAGTAGGGAAACCTCTACCAAACGTGGAAGTGCTCGTCGTGGATGAAAACGATCAACCAGTACCTGCCGGCGAAATAGGTGAGGTGATTGCTCGTGGCCCCAATATCATGACTGGCTATTACAATATGCCCGACGAGACAGAGGCGGCACTGAAGAATGGCTGGCTGTATACAGGCGACATGGGACGCTTTGACGAAGATGGTTACTTGTATATTGTCGAACGTAAGAAGGACCTGATCATCCGCGGGGGATTCAATATCTATCCTCGCGATGTAGAAGAAGTACTCAGCAGGCATCCAGCAGTGGGCGAGGCGGCGGTGATCGGCATTCCATCGGAGCGTATGGGTGAAGAAGTGAAAGCCTTTGTTGTTACCCGTGCTCCCGTCGACGCTGAGACCCTCCTCGCTTATTGCCGTGAATCGCTGGCGAACTATAAAACACCGAGCGAGATTGAGTTTATCAGTGTATTGCCGCGCAATGCAGTAGGAAAGATCGATAAAAAGGAGCTTAGGAGACACCATGTCCATTGAACTGCCCTTAGAAAATGCATCATTGACACAGTTACAGCAGACTCCTATTGATAACGTTCTGAATATTATCGACCAGGGGCTGGTCCATTTGCCATCGTATAGAGAACTTTTCTATCGCTGGGAGCGCCAGCAGTGGCGCGCAGAGGAAATAGATTTCTCCTCTGATCGCGTCCAATGGGAAAAGATGGGACCAGAGGAACGGCAGGATCGTCTATATGGACTATCAGCCTTCTTTAAAGGGGAGGCATGCGTCACAGACACGCTGGGGCCATATATTACCGCGATGCCCGATGAGGAGATGCGTATCTTCCTGACCACGCAGCTGGCCGACGAGGCCCGCCATACCGTCTTTTTCGCCCGCTTTTTCAAAGAAGTGCTCGGTATGGATAAAACAAGGTTGGAGGACACACTGGATGATGTACAGCAGTATATGAACGAGCATCTCCAGTATATCCTGATTGACTCACTCTCGGATGTTGCGGAACGTATCCGACAGGAACCTACCAACCTGGCTCACCTGATTGAAGGGATAACGCTCTATCATGTGATCGTCGAGGGCACAATGGCACTGGCGGGTCAACGCAGCATCCTGGAATTCTACCGTCAGAATAATCTCTTCCAGGCATTTCGCGGTGGCTTCACCGCTGTCGCACGCGATGAATCACGCCATGTCGTCTTTGGCGTGAAATTCCTGAGAGAAATGATACAGCGCGACGCGGCTAACGCCAGGGTCGTTAAGGCGGCTATCGATAAATATACGCCTGTTGCCCTC
>CATPCK010000300.1 GCA_955652655.1 uncultured Ktedonobacteraceae bacterium
CGGCTAGAAGCTGGCTGTGGGACCTGGTAAAAGCGCTCAAAGATGCGCTGTTGCTGCTCCAGGGCTATACCATGGCCGGTGTCGCACACCTCTAACTTGAGTAGCCTGCTGCTCTCAGCCGCGGAGAGCAGGCTTGACCCATCATTGTTCAGGTGATTTATGGCGGTCGCGGAAATGGTGACGTTCCCACCAGAGGGCGTGAAGCGCAAGGCGTTGTTGATCAAGTTGCGCAGTACCTGTTGCAGGCGTACCGCATCGGCGTAAATAGGGGGGAAGTCGTGGGGAATGTCAACGATGATGTCAATACCATTGTCGGTGGCCATAAGCTCCAATTCTTCGATGGCGTCCGCGACGATTTCTTGCAGGCTGACGAGGGCACGATTCAAACGAGCCTGGCCGGAGTCGGCGCGTGATATCAGCAATAAGTCTTCAATAAGGGCATAGAGGTGCTCGCTGCTGGAACGGGCTCGCTGCACAAATTCTCGTTGCTGTTCGTTGAGCTCTCCGCCGATACCAGATAACGCCAGGTCGAGGTAGCCATGAATGGCATTGAGCGGCGAACGCAGTTCATGGGTGATCATGGAGAGGAAGTTCGCCTTGAGGCGAGCGGTTTCGCGAATGGCGGTTACGTCCCGCACTATGAGCAGGCTAAGTGGCTGATCGGCCGTGGTAAGCGGGGTGATTGTAAGGCTGATGGACCGTGACAGGCCTTTGATGCCGAGGTCAATCTCTAGATGGGGCAGGGCATGATGCTGCTCAAGTGCCTGTTGTATGGTGAATAAATGACCGGAAGGGTCTTCTACTGCAGGCGTGCCGTTGTCTTTGCCCCAAAGGAGTTCTGCGCAATCGATGCCTGCTACCTGAGTGGAGTCGAGGCCGAAGATGTTGCTGAAGGCGTTATTGGCTTCGACGATGCGGTTGCTAGCATCGATAAGGGCTATGCCGTCTGAGCTGGCTGCCTGGATTATGCGCAATTGTTCCTGCAGGGCTTCAGGTTTGTTTGCTTGTTGTACCGTTTCGGTATGTTGTGTATGTGTCATTTTTTGCTTTATCTAATTTCAAGTCCGTTTAAAGGTGTTATCTTGAGCCGACGCGGGCCAGCAGGGCGATACATTCGATATGGTATGTTTGCGGGAACATATCGACGGGTTGAGCGGAGACCAGGCGGTAACGACCGTTGGCGCAAAGGGTGGCGATGTCGCGGGCCAATGTGCTTGGATCACAGGAAACATAGCAGATGCTGTGCGGGGCGAGCGTCTGCAGCGCCTGAAGCGCCTTGGGATGGCAGCCGGCACGGGGTGGGTCGACCAGGGCGATATCGACGCGCTCATGGCGGTAGTGGAGCTGGCCAAGGATGCGTTCGAGTGTGCCCTCGAGCGTGGCGATAGTGTTCTGGTTATTCAAGGTGGCATTGGCACGAGCATCCATGACGGCGCTGGGCTGTGATTCAATGGCGACTACACGAGCGGTATGAGCAGCCAGGAAGGCTGAGAAGAGCCCTACGCCGCTGTAACCATCGAGGGCAACTTCGTTACGCTGCGGCTCTAGCATCTGCAGGACCTTCTCAATAAGAACAGCAGTCTGGACCAGGTTGACCTGGAAGAAGGAGTCGGAGGAGACGCGGAAGCGGCGGCCGAGGATCATATCGGTCAAGAACTCCTGTCCCGCGACTACGCGTCCATAGCGACCCCCGACGCGCTCGACGATCACGCCGACGATACCAGGGGCGATGGTGATGAGCTCGTTTGCCAGCTGCTGGGGGTCTTCGATGAGCGAACCTGGACGTGCATGCAGGCTCAATAGGGCTGGCACCGGTTTCACCGCGTCGGTTCCTGCCGCCAGGTTACTATTAACCGCGCCGATGGCGCCGCGAATGGTGAATCCCTGTATCTTTTCGCTCAGGGATTCGCCAAAATAATTGATGAGTTTTTCGCGAACACGCTGGTAGACCATATCCAGGGCGGGATGCAATAGTGGGCAGTCTTCCAGGTCCTGAACGTCGTGACTATCTGTCATTTTAAAGCCCACTTCGCCTGCTGGACCAATTGAAAATAGGGCTATGTTGCGATAGTGCCAGGGGGATATGCCATTGGGCATGCCAAGGGTGGGATGGACAACGGCATCGGGCTGCTTGCCAATACGCACGAGGAGCTGACGCACGATATGTGCTTTCCAGGTCAGTTGCGCGGGATAAGCGATGTGTTGCCACTGGCAGCCGCAGTCTGTGAGAAGTGGATAGCTCGGTTCGACGCGCTCCGGCACCGAGCGAAGGATTTCGAGCAGATCTGCGCGTGCGTGTCCACGGCGCTCCTCGACAATGTCTACACGTACCCGTTCTCCTGGTATACCTCCAGGGACAAAAAGTACTCGCCCTTCGTAACGACCTACGGCGTCTCCTCCGTAGGCCAGGTCTGTTAGTTCAACGTCAATACTCATGTTTCCCCTCGGCGGCCACCAGACGAGCTTGAAAGCTGTTTGTGTCCGACACATCTTTCCAACATATTTTTTGTTTTAATTCCTGCCACACCCCGCCCCGTGTTTTGCCGCCCGCGGCGGCGGAAGAAAAAGGAAATTTGGGGGCACCCCAAACCCCGGCAGGAGCTGCGGCCCCTACATCCCGCGTGAGCAACTTATACACAAGGGGGGTACACCTTTGTGCGAATGAGTATAGGTTATTGTTAAAAGGTAAGTGGCTGTTTGGGCTGGCTGTATAACCGTGTTCCAAAGCGGCTCAGGAAAACGGCTCCAAGTCCTAACAACCCTGTTCCAATACTGATGAGCCAGCCGACATAAGGGAGAGATCCTGCCAGTACCAACACCGTCAGTCCTACCACTATTTGCACCAGGCGAGTGTTGTGTTGTGGTGCTACCCTGTGCACTACATATTCACCGATGAGCCATCCAACGGCTACCGTTCCCAGCACCCATGCTACTACGAGTACTAATCCTACTATGATGGCCAATGGAATAGATAAAACAAGTGCCACCAGGACAAGTAGTACAGGCGGTGCGAGTGTGATACTGAGTAGTCCAATGACGAGGCTGCGCCGCGTCTTTTGGACTACGGTCGTACGCACGAGCATCATATGCTCTGGGAAAAACCGGGCTAGCACTATGCCCGTTACTATCCAGAGTAACAAAGACCAGATAGAAAACCTGAAGCTACCGTTAGCATTAATCAGCCCGTCCAGGCTCCTGGTGCGATCGATCACCGAACCGCCAAGCCTGGTGCCAGGTCCCTGTGTAAAATGACCACCGTAGAGGTGGATATCGCCACGAATGTGGGAGCCGCTCTGTAGTATGACATTGCCACCATACAGTTCGATATTCCCGTCGACAGTGCCCGCAATAACAATATCGCTATTGAACGCAACAACGTTACCTTGAACTTCGCCATTGATAGCGACC